>CAYZQG010000193.1:0-3215 GCA_964480685.1 uncultured Lentimicrobiaceae bacterium | reverse complement strand
TAATTTTCAAATCTACATATCAATGTATATTATTGAGGCACAGAATATAATTAAAAAATACGCCGACTATACCGCCCTAAACAATGTATCGTTATCCATAAAAGAAAACCATATATTAGGTTTATTAGGTCCCAACGGAGCCGGTAAAACAACCCTGATTCGCATTATGAATCACATTACCTCTCCCGACCAGGGAGAAGTATTCTTTTTAGGGCAAAAACTAAGGCAAGATCATGTAAGTCAAATAGGTTACTTACCCGAAGAACGCGGATTATACCGAAAAATGAAAGTAGGAGATCAAGCTGTTTATTTAGCCTGTTTAAAAGGTTTAACCCGACAAGAAGCCATAAAACGCTTGCATTATTGGTTCGATAAATTTGAAATCAGTTCGTGGTGGAATCGCAAAGTGGAAGAATTGTCGAAAGGCATGCAACAGAAACTTCAATTTATTGTTACCGTGATTCACGAACCGAAATTCTTTATTTTTGATGAACCTTTCAGCGGATTTGACCCTATCAATGTCAATTTATTAAAAAACGAAATTCTTGAATTGAAAAAAAACGGTGCCAGCATTATTTTTTCAACCCACAACATGGCTTCTGTAGAAGAATTATGTGATGATATTGTATTGATAAACAAAGCGAACAAAATATTGGATGGAAATATCATCGATATTAAAAATCAATTTAAAGAACATGTATTTCAGGTTCAATTTTCAAGTTCTTTGCCTATTGATCTACAATCGTTATTGACCGATTCTTATAACGTTAAATCCGTTACTGAGGTTGCCGATGTACAAACCGCCCTGATAAAAGTGCATCAACAAACTGCCAATGAATTGATTAGTGCATTAATTCCGCATGTTTCTCTTCAAAGTTTTCAGGAAATTTTTCCAAGTATGAATGATATTTTTATATCGCAAGTCAATAAAATAAATCAAGAAAACAACTAACTAATACACATGACGTATGAATAAGATATTTATCATCATCCGACGCGAATATTTGGAAGCCATAAAAAAGAAATCGTTCATTATCATGACTATTTTAGGTCCGTTGTTGATGGCAGCTTTAATACTTACTCCGGTATTACTTAATAATTTCGGTAAAGACAACGTAACCATTACCGTTTTTGATGAATCAAAATTATTTTCCAAACTCGACAGCCCTAACGATAAAAGCATCCACTTTGTATATTCCGATAAATCGTTGGGTGAATTAAAAAAAGATTTAATTAACAAAAATATAGATGCTTTGCTATATATTCCGATCAACAGCATTACGCCCGGTGGCATGATTTATACAACCTCTTCATTAGGCACCGGTGTTATTTCAAATATTTTAGCATCCATGAAACGTAATCTTTCAAATGAAATTCTCTTGAATGAATTCAATATCAGTCAAGATTCATTGAATATGTACATTGAGAATCAAACAAATAATATCATGCTTGGTCAAACATTTATTGATAAAAACGGAGAAGAGTCGCATAAAGATTCCAATCTCAAAGAAATACAATTGGCAATCGGCTATATTTCAGGAATTTTGATTTACATTTTTATCTTTATGTATTGTTCGATGGTTTTACGCAATGTATTGGAAGAAAAAACAAATCGAATTGTTGAAATTATTGTTTCTTCCGTAAAGCCCATACAGCTTATGATAGGCAAAATTGTGGGAGTAGCTTTGATAGGATTAACGCAATTAATGATTTGGATAATTTCATTGGTAATTATTTTAGGCATTGTTAAAACAAGTTTTCCTGGCATTTTCAGCTCCGATACCGATAACATTGCCGTTACACAAAACCTGCCAAAAGATTATTATACGTATGTTCCTTCCACCAATCAGAACTCGAATGAAGATATCAGTAATATTGTTGACAATGAATTTGTAGCTTCTTTAATGACCATTAATTTCACCCAATTAATTTTATTCTTTTTATTTTTCTTTATCTGTGGTTATTTCCTATATGCCTCGCTTTATGCGGCAATTGGAGGAGCCGTTGACAACGATACCGACACGCAACAATTTATGTTGCCGCTAACTTTGCCCCTATTACTTACTTTTGTAGCCGCCCAATTCATAGCCGAAAACCCCGATGGACCAATTGCCTTTTGGTTTTCAATCATACCACTCACCTCTCCCATTGCTATGCTTATACGTATTCCATTCGGAATTGAAGCCGTTCAAACATGGGAAATTATATTATCGTGCAGTTTAATGATTATCGGATGTATAGGATCTGCTTGGATGGCAGCAAAAATTTATCGCACCGGAGTGCTAATGTACGGAAAGAAAATAACTTATAAAGAATTATGGAAATGGCTCCGTTATAAAAATTAAAAAATCGATAAAAAAAGATTTTTTTCCGATTTTCAAGGCTAACTTAAATAAAAATAATTTATATTTGCAAAATAAAAAAATCAATTAAATACTAACATTAAATTTTAAAAAATGACAGAAAAAATACAACAGACACTTAGAGATTCTAAGGCTGCTCGTTGGACAGCATTAGCGATTGTAGCTTTTACCATGTTATGCGGATACTATCTTGCGGATGTAATGGCTCCTTTAAAAGGACTATTAGAGCAACAATTATCTTGGGATAGTGGAGATTATGGCTTCTTCACCAGTGCTTATGGATGGTTTAATGTATTCTTGTTTTTCCTTATAATCGGTGGAATTATATTAGACAAAAAGGGTGTTCGATTTACAGGATTAATGGCTACATCTATTATGGTAGTAGGTATTAGCATTAAATACTGGGCAATAAGTACGCATAGTCTTGATGGAATTGTATGGGATTTATTCCTATTTTCATCCAAAGCACAAGTATTAATAGCAGGATTAGGGTTTGCTATTTTTGGTGTTGGGATAGAAGTTGCCGGTATAACTGTTTCAAAAATCATTGTTAAATGGTTTAAAGGAAAAGAAATGGCTTTAGCTATGGGCTTAGAAATGGCTACCGCTCGTATTGGTACCGGATTAGCTATTGGAACTTCGTTACCTATTGCAAAGCTTTTTGGTACAGTATCTATGCCTTTGCTTTTCGGCTTAGTAATGGCATGTATTGGTTTAATTGCATTTATCATTTATACATTCCAAGATAAAAAATTGGATGCATCTCAAGCAAAGTTTGATAGCGATAATAAAATCGAAGAGCAAGAAGAAGCTTTTAGTATTAGAGACATCGGGAAAATTATCACCAATAAA
>CAYZQG010000192.1:0-3274 GCA_964480685.1 uncultured Lentimicrobiaceae bacterium | reverse complement strand
AAATGCTTTGCGGATTAAGCAAACCCTCTTCAGGCGAAGCCCGTGTTGCCGGATTCGATGTAATGACACAATCGGAACAAATCAAAAAAAACATTGGTTATATGAGTCAAAAATTTGCCCTTTACGACGATTTGAAAGTATGGGAAAACATGCGTTTGTATGCCGGTATTTATGGCGTTCCCGAAAAAGAAATAGCATCCCGAATTGATGAAATTCTATCACAACTCCATTTTCAAGACGAAAAAAATACCTTGGTAAAATCTTTACCCTTAGGATGGAAACAAAAATTAGCCTTCTCCATCTCCATTATCCATCAACCGCAAATTGTTTTTTTAGATGAACCTACAGGAGGCGTTGATCCGGCTTCACGTCGTCAGTTTTGGGAATTAATTTACCAAACTGCCGATAAAGGCATTACCATTTTCGTTACCACACACTATATGGATGAAGCCGAATATTGTAATCGAATTTGTATTATGGTAGACGGGAAAATTGTAGTCTTAGATAGCCCTAAAAAATTAAAAGAAGACTATTCCGCTACCTCCATGAATGAACTTTTTTGCAATTTAGCACGAAAAGCCGTTAGAATATAAATCCATAAAATATGAAATTAAAACATTCTTACACGTTTCTCTCTTTTGTCCGCAAAGAATTCTATCATATCTTTCGCGACCGATGGACAACCATTATCTTATTGTTAATGCCGGTATTGATGATTATTTTATTCGGATTTGCGATTACTACAGAAGTAAAAAACGCCAAGATAGCCGTTTTCGATCCTTCTAACGATGCAGCTACTCAAAAAATTATCGGAAAAATTACTGCAAGCGAATACTTTACCATCACCCATTATGTACATTCCAAAACCGAAATGGATGCATTATTTAAAAACGGGGATATAGGTATGGCAATCGTTTTCAGCGAAGATTTCTATGAAAACATACTTCATACCGGAAACGCTCAAATACAACTCATTGCCGATGGTAGCGACCCCAACTATGCGTATACCCTCACCCAATATGCTTCGGCTATTATCGGTAATTATCAACAAGAGCTTATTCTTTCCGGTTCATCACTCCCCTATCAGATTCATACCGAAATTCGAATGCTCTACAACCCAACCTTAAAAGGAGCATATAACACCGTACCGGGTGTTTTGGGCATGGTGCTTATGCTGATTTGTGCCATGATGACGTCCATCTCCATTGCCCGTGAAAAAGAATTGGGAACCATGGAAGTATTGTTAGTTTCTCCCTTAAAACCGATAACAATTATACTCTCAAAAACAGTACCTTATATAGTTTTATCGTTTATTAATTTCATAACTATCATGGTACTATCGGTGTTTGTACTTAAAGTACCTATTTCCGGTAGTTTAGCCTTAATAGCCTTTATTTCTTTTATCTTTATTTTTGTATCTCTTGCTTTGGGATTATTGATTTCAACCCTTGTAAAAACACAAATGGTTGCCATGCTAATGTCGGGCGTAGTGTTGATGTTTCCCGTTATTTTACTTTCGGGTATGATTTTTCCGGTTGAAAGCATGGGAATATTTTTCCGAATCTTGGCAAAACTTATTCCGGCAAATTGGTATATCCTCGCCATTCGAAAAGTTATGATTCAAGGATTGGGATTCTATTCCGTTATCAAAGAAATGACTATACTGATTTCGATGGCGGTGTTGTTGATAGCCGTAAGCATTAAAAATTTTAAAACACGTATTGAATAACCGAAAAAAGCGAATGTTATGTTAAAATATTTATTGGAAAAAGAATTTAAACAGTTTTTTAGGAACAAATTCTTACCGAAATTTGTTGTCGTTTTTCCTTTTATCATACTCTCCATTTTCCCTTTGGTTACCAATATGGAAATAAAAAATAGTAAAATCGTTGTGGTTGACAACGACCATAGTTCTTTCAGTTTTCGTTTGATTGAAAAAATCAAATCATCGGGTTATTTTATTACAGTTGCCTCTTGTTCCAACGAAGCACAAGCATATCAATACATTGAAAATGGTGATGCCGATATTATTTTTGAAATACCCCAAAAATTTGAAAAAGGATTGATCCGCGAAAAAAGTGCCCACTTAATGATAACTACCAATGCCGTCAACGGCATGAAAGCAGGCTTAACGAGTGTGTATTTATCGAGAATCATTGCCGATTATAACAACGACATTCGAATAGAAATACTTCAACTGCCCAAGCAAGTAAGTACTCCTTCATTTTCGGTTATACCCTTATATCGCTACAATCCGTTGATGAAATCGCTTTTCAACATGATACCTGCCATTTTGGTTATGTTGATGGCTATTGTTTGCGGATTTCTTCCCGCATTAAACATTGTTTCCGAAAAAGAAAACGGAACCATCGAACAATTAAATGTTACTCCGGTCAATAAATTTACGTTAGTACTCTCAAAATTAATTCCCTTTTGGTTGGTAGGCTTTATTGATTTGAATATTTGTATTTTTGTAGCTTGGTTATTTTACGGATTTTTTCCGGTGGGAAGCATTTTAACCATTTATCTCTTTGCTGCCGTTTTTGTATTGGCAATGTCGGGTTTTGGATTAGTTATTTCCAACTATGCTAAAACCATTCAACAAGCTATGTTTATCATGTTCTTTTTTATACTTACATTCGTATTTTTAAGCGGTTTATATACACCTGCTGCCAACATGCCCGATTGGGCACAATTTATCAGTCATATCAGTCCTTTAAAATATATTATTCAAGTTATCCGATTGATTTATCTCAAAGGAAGCGGCTTTTTCGATATGCTTCCCCTTTTTACCGCTTTATCAATTTTAGCTATCTTCTTTAATACGTGGGCAGTGTTAAGTTATAAAAAACGAGTATTGTAAATAAATTTGCAGTCAACTTTTGTGTTTCGTTTTGCAAGTGCCGTGTACCGAGAAAAGTTTTACACCCATAGCTTTGCACAGATTTTTGAAGTGGAATGTCATAAGTTTTAAAATTTTTAGATAACTAAAAAGCACGTATAGAATGCTACTTGTTTTTACAGATTCACACGGATTTTTAATACCAAAAAAGCTTTTTACCGTCAATTTTCAGCAATGAGTTTTATAGAAAGTTATTGTATTTTCAGCACAAAACACCCTCAAATTATCGAATAATTAATAAATCTTGAATATCTAATGTTACCACATAAAAAAAGGACTGCCACTGCAGCCCTTTAATAGGATATTGTTTAGGTATAAATTTTATAACAAACTAAATGCTACGGTTAAACCTGCCATAACAATGGATACCAT
>CAYZQG010000191.1:0-3320 GCA_964480685.1 uncultured Lentimicrobiaceae bacterium | reverse complement strand
ACAGAGACGCAACTTAAAAATAATTGGCCAAATTTTGATGATGAAACTAAAAAATCAAGTTGTATCTATCGTTTTCATTATCGTATTGAAGACAATCCTGATTTAAGTTTTCCATTGATTGCCTGGCATCCAAAAGGTATTCTTCTGCTAATGATGATAGAACAAAAAAGTAAAGTTTATTTTATACCATACAATATCGAAACAAAAAAATGGGAAGAAAAACAAGTTGTTTTTGTTAATAAAATTACCGATTATGCTTATTCGGATGATGGGAAATTCATAGCTGTTTCAGCTATAAATAATGGTCAATCAGATATTTATGTTTATTCGCTGGCATCACGTTCGTTGTTGCCGATTACTAACGACAAAGCCGATGATTACGGACCTCGGTTTATAGAAAATAATAAACGCTTGGTGTTTAGTTCCAATCGTCGGAATGATACGATTATAGAAGATAAAAATCAACCGTATATGCTTGATAAATTTGATCTTTTTGTTTATGATTTTGAAACAAAAAGTAAAATTTTACAACGGCTTACCCAAACTATAGATGCCGACGAAAAATATGCTTTCGATATGGGGGATGATTATTTGACTTTTATCAGCGATCGAAACGGTATTTATAATCGCTATGTCGGGAAATTTAATTATGTTATCAGTCAGATTGATACGGGTATACATTATGTGTGTAGATTTAGTGACTTTCCGGTTTCAGACAACGATAACGGAATTTTGTATCAAGATATAAATAAAAATACACAAACTATAGCAGACATCTCATTGTACAAAGAAACATATATCCTGAAAAAAGAACAATTTGCATCCATTGATACATTAACTAAAATACCATTAATGACTACTATTAGCAAGTTGTATCAACTTGCTAAAAAAAATATTGCAGATACTATAAACAAAGAATCAAACTATAAAACAGTAAAACATAAAAGATTGCAATTTGTCAAAGTAGCTGAAATCAATGATTCGTTATATGCGAAAAAACAAATCGAAAAAACAGGTGTAAGTAATTTAAAATCGAAAGAGATAGAAGATTATACTTTAATACCCCACGTGTATCAAACTCAATATACCTTAAATACGGTAATGGTACAAGCCGATTTTAGTTTTCTTAATGCTACCTATCAGCAGTTTGTACCTTCTTCCAACCCAATATATCTTAATCCGGGTTTGAATTTGTTTTTAATGGTTGAAGCCAAAGATTTAATGGAAAATCATCGTTTGGTTGGTGGTGTGCGTTTTTCGATAGATTTAAATAAAGAATTTCTTTTTAGTTATGAAGATTATAGTAAACGATGGGAAAAACAAGTAGCTATTTATTATCAATCTATTAAAAATATGAATTATGAAGGTTATTATGAAAGTCAACAAAGCACCTCCGTTTTTTATGTTTTAAAATATCCATTCGACCGAGTAAACAGCATGCAATTAACAAATTTAATACGTTATAATCGTTTTTCTTTGAAAGCTACTGATGATTTAAGTTTACATCAAGCCGATGTAAATTCTATTTGGTTGGGGGCAAAAGCAGAATATATCATTGATAATACATATCCTATTTCCATGAACATGATGAGGGGGTTGAGAGGAAAAGCCTTTGTAGAATTTATGTTTACACCCGATAAATCGTTTAAAAATATGGTTGTATTAGGTGCTGATGTGCGGTATTACACGAAAATACATCGTACCTTAGTATGGGCTAATCGCTTTGCTGCCAGTACATCACTTGGTAAAAATCGTTTGATTTATTATATGGGTGGATTAGATAATTGGTGGTTTGCTAAATTCAATTCAGATATTTATGTAGATACAAGTATTAATTATACCTATCAAGCACTTGCTACCAATATGCGTGGCTTTGAGCAAAATATTCGTAACGGAACCAGTTTTTTTGTACTTAATTCCGAAATGCGATTTTCTGTTATTCAATGCATTATGAATAGACCACTAAAAAACTCTTTTTTAAATTCGTTGCAAGTAGTACTTTTTGGCGATGTGGGAACGGCTTGGACAGGACTCACGCCTTATTCGGAAGAAAATTCTTTGTTTACACAAGTGATTGTTTCCGGTCCTTCTATTAAAATTACCCTTAATAAACAAACCGAACCGGTGGTTGCCGGTTTTGGTACCGGATTAAGATTCTTATTATTAGGATATTTTATTCGTTTGGATTATGCTTGGGGTATAGAAAATTACAAAATCAACGATGGTATGTTTTATATCTCATTAAATTTAGATTTTTAAGAATGAAATTGTTTTTTCGTGTAACTGCTTATGTTAAACCTTACAGCCTAAAAGTCGCTGTTTCATTTCTTTGCAATCTGTTATATTCCATCTTTTCGGTTTTTACTTTGGGAATGATAGTGCCTTTTATCTCTATATTGTTTGGCGTAATTGAACCTATTCATATAAAACCCGATTTTGTTTTATCTATGAATGGTATTATTTCAATGTTATCCTATTATATTACTTTAATAAGTAGCGAGAATGGAATGTTTTCTGCGATGATGTTTGTGTCGGCTTTGTTTCTGAGTTGTTCTATTTTATCGAATCTATTTCGTTTCTTGGGACTGTTTTATTCCAATCCCGTTCAAGTTAATACGGTTAGAGATATTCAAAATGCATTGTATTATAAAACGTTAATATTGCCTTTATCTTTTTATACGAAACACAAAAGCGGAGATATCATCGTTCGTATGAATGCCGATGTACAAGAAATGGATGTTTTAGTACGAAATATGATGTTGCTTTTATTACGAGAACCTTGGATGGTACTTGTTTTTTTGGCAACTTTGTTGTTAATTAGTCCTTTTTTGACTTTAATTTCTATAGCCGTCTTTCCGTTATTAACCTATATTTTAGCCAAAATATCGAATAGCATCCGCCGTCGGTCAAAACAAGGACAAGAACAACTTAGCGGCATCGGGTCTATGTTTGAAGAAAGCATTTCAGGTTTACGTGTCATAAAAGGGTTTAATGCTATTGATTTTTTTATTCAAAAATTTGAAACCGTTAATACTAAGTATACACGCCTTCTTAATAAAATTTATCGTAAAGTGGAATTAGCAAGTCCGCTTGCCGAGGTGCTAAGTACTATTAGTTTGTGTTTCGTTATTGGAGTAGGAGGGTATTTGGTGTTTCAAAAAGACACATCTCTACGAGCCGATACCTTAATATTATTTGTGTTAATTTTTGCTCGATTAATACCTCCTTTGCAAGCCGGAGTACGGTCGTTTAATTTGATTCAAAAATCATTGGTTTCGGCAAAACGAATTTTCGAACTACTTGATGCCGAAGAAGTAGTC
>CAYZQG010000190.1:0-3341 GCA_964480685.1 uncultured Lentimicrobiaceae bacterium | reverse complement strand
ATATTTTTATTAAACTAATTGTTAGTATGAATTATATAAACGGTTGATTTTAAAACATAATAAATTCAATAATTTATTGTATTCATACCTAAATATTTTTTTGCAAAAATACTCTTTTTTTTATTTAAAATAAGAGTAGTTTTAAAATTTGAATAAGCAAAAAAACGCAATAAAAAAACCAATTTTTATCCTACATTTCCTATACATTTACCATTTTTAATTAACAAAAAAGTTGTACTTTTGCTAACCAACATAATAATTACTTAATGATTAAATTTTAAATATAAATATAATGGAAATCAATAGTTTTTTATCAAGACACGTCGGTCCGAGACCGGAAGAAACAAAAAAAATGTTAGAAGTAATTGGAGTTTCTTCCATAGATGCGTTGATCGAACAAACCATTCCCTCAAAAATTCGGCTTAAAGAACCCTTAGCAATCGGTGAACCGATGAGTGAATATACTTTTTTAAACCATATTAAAACTTTGGCAGGAAAAAATAAAATGTATAAATCCTATATTGGAATGGGTTATTATAATGCTATTACTCCGGCAGTTATACAACGAAATATTTTAGAAAATCCGGGTTGGTATACATCTTATACACCCTATCAAGCCGAAATTTCGCAAGGGCGATTAGAAGCATTGTTGATTTTTCAAAGCATGATTGCCGACATGACTAAAATGCCATTGGCAAATGCCTCTCTTTTAGATGAAGCCACTGCTGCTGCCGAAGCCATGATCATGTTCTATAATGCTCGCAGTCGTGATATGCAAAAAAGCGGTGCCAATAAATTTTTCATTTCCGAAGATGTTTTTCCACAGACCATAAGCGTTATCGAAACAAGAGCAAAAGCTTTAGATATTGAAATCTTGGTAGGAAAACACGATGAATTTGTATTTAATCCCATGGTTTTCGGTGCTTTGGTTCAATATCCCAATCAATGGGGAGGTGTAAACGATTATAGTGATTTCGTTGCAAAAGCCAAAGCAAACGGCAGTTATGTATTAGTTGCTTCCGATTTGATGGCATTGGCTTTATTAACTCCTCCGGGCGAATGGGGTGCCGATTGTGTAATCGGTTCATCTCAACGCTTTGGACTTCCAATGGGTTTTGGTGGTCCTACTGTTGGATTCTTTGCTTGTAAAGAAGATTTTAAACGTCAAATGCCAGGCCGTATCATCGGTGTTACCATTGATGCTCAAGGAAAAAGAGCTTTACGTATGGCATTACAAACCCGTGAACAACACATTAAACGCGAAAAAGCCACCTCAAATATCTGTACAGCTTCTGCTTTAATGGCAGTTATGTCGGGAATGTATGCTGCTTACCACGGACAAAAAGGTATTGCTAACATTGCTACTCGTATTCATAAACTTACCGTTCTTTTAAATACTGAAATTCAAAAATTAGGCTATACACAATTCAACACGTATTTCTTTGATACATTATGCATTCAATGTCCGGTTAAAACCGATGTGGTTGAAAAAATTGCTTTAGAACATGAAATTAATTTCCGTTATATCTGCGATGAATGTATCGGAATCAGTTTGGATGAAACCACAACCATCAAAGACATCAACGATATTTTAAGTGTATTAGCAAAAGCAGCCGGAAAACCTTTTACCAACATTACTTGTTCGGGTAATTGCCCTACCCTTGATTTTCCGACAAATCTACGCCGTACTTCTTCGTTTTTAACTCAAAAAGTATTTAACTCGTATCATTCGGAAACGGAAATGATGCGATTCTTAAAGAAATTGGAAATTAAAGATTTATCATTAAACAGAGCCATGATTCCTCTGGGTTCTTGCACCATGAAACTCAATGCAGCAGCCGAAATGTTACCTATTACTTGGTGTGAATTCGGATGTATGCATCCTTTTGTCCCTGCCAATCAAGCCGAAGGATTTTTAACCATGATACACGAACTCGAACATGATTTGGCTACTATTTCAGGTTTTGCAGGCATTTCATTACAACCTCAATCGGGAGCTTCGGGCGAATATGCCGGATTAATTGTAATTCGTAATTATTTCCTTGACAAAGGCGAACCACATCGCAATGTATGTTTGATTCCATCATCGGCACATGGCACCAATCCTGCTTCGGCAGCTATGGCAGGCATGAAAATAGTTGTTGTAAAAGCTACTGAAAGTGGTGAAATTGATGTGGACGATTTGAAAGCCAAAGCCGAAGAAAACAAAGATAATTTGGCTTGTTTGATGATTACCTATCCTTCAACACACGGAGTTTTTGAAGAAGAAATCTTACATATTATTGACATTATTCATGCTAACAATGGCTTAGTGTATATGGACGGTGCCAATATGAATGCACAAGTCGGATTAACAAGCCCGGGTTTTATGGGTGCCGATGTATGCCATTTGAATTTACATAAAACCTTTGCCATGCCTCACGGCGGCGGTGGTCCCGGCGTAGGTCCTATCGGTGTTTCGGCAAAATTAGTTGACTTTTTACCTTCTCATCCCGTAATCAACGTAGGTGGAAAAAAAGGAAATGCCATGTCGGCAGCTCCTTATGGATACTCCCTCTTATTACCGATTTCCTACGGATATATTAAAATGTTGGGAACCGAAGGATTAACCGAATCAACCAAATACGCTATCTTGAATGCCAATTATATGATGACCCGTTTAAAAGACAGCTATAAAATATTATATACCGGTTCGAAAGGTCGCGTAGCTCACGAAATGATTCTGGATTGCAATGCGTTCAGTTTAACAGTTCAAGTAGGTGAAATAGCTAAACGTTTAATGGATTACGGGTTCCACGCTCCTACGGTTGCTTTCCCCGTTCACGGTACCTTGATGGTTGAACCTACCGAAAGCGAACCGCTGAGCGAATTAGACCGCTTATGTGATGCCATGATTCAAATCCGCAAAGAAATTGCCGATATTGAAACGGGAAAAGCCGATAAGGAAAATAATCCCATTAAAAATGCCCCGCATACCATGGATGTAGTTTGTGCCAACGATTGGACCCGTCCTTATTCTCGACAAGAAGCCGCTTTCCCGATGCCTTATGATGATAAATATTGGCCCACCGTATCGAAAATTGACGACGCTTACGGCGACCGTAATTTAATGTGCTGCTTAGAAGAATAAGTTTTGGAAGTATTACTATTACCATACAAAAGAAGGAGTTACTCCTTCTTTTTTTTTGTAGTTGGCACTTATTCATTATTGTTCAATAAATACATAGATATACTCTACTTCGCTAAAAAATTTATCTTGAAAATTATTTTATATCAGTAATGTCCAATATAATTTTATAAATAGATAGAGATTCTTCGCTTCACTTCGTTTCGCTCAGAAT
>CAYZQG010000189.1:0-3346 GCA_964480685.1 uncultured Lentimicrobiaceae bacterium | reverse complement strand
TTGCCTTTTATTCTCACTTTCTTTTTTTATTCTTCTGTCTTTTAATCCTTTATTTTTCCATGCCCTAATTTGATACACTACCTATGATTAAGAAAAATACAAATATCTTAAATAAACAAGTTCACGTTAGCTTCGTCGGCACGACCCATATAGGTAGCCACACCGCCGATGGTAACTTCGTCCATCAATTCTTCTTTAGTTACTCCCATAACATCCATAGACATCTGACAGGCAATAAATTCCACACCATTATCCAAGGCTTGTTGACGCAAGGATTCCAACGATTCTATTCCTTTTGTTTTCATGATATGACGCATCATCGCACTACCAATACCGAACATATTAAATTTAGAAAGTTTAAGTTTTAATGAGCTGGATGGCAACATAATACCAAACATTTTACCGAAAATATCTTTTTTTACGTTTGGTTTTTTTACTTTCTTAATGACATTCAAGCCCCAAAAAGTAAAGAAAATCGTTACTTTTTGTCCGGTGGCTGCTGCACCGTTAGCCAAGACAAACGTTGCCAATGCTTTGTCCAATTCCTGACTAAACATAATGAGCGTTTTTCCTTTTCCGTCACAATTTGTTAAAGTGGAACATTTTTTTGAAGAGCCTTTTTCAATAACAACGGTATATTTTCCTTTGTCATTGGTATTTGAAATCAACGTATTTCCGGTCATAGTACACCATGCTTCGGCATCTCTCGAAAAACCGGGATCGGTGGAAGTTATTTCTAATACTTCGCCTTCGTTGATTTCGTCCATTTTGTTTTTTAATTTTAAAATCGGTCCCGGACATTGTAATCCGCAAGCATCTACTTTTATAAAAGTTTTTAATATTTTTTCCATAACGGGTTTTGCCGAATAGATCGGTTTAATTTTTAAATTTTCTTGATTTATATTGTGTTCGAGACTTGTAATGGATTTAAAAGTTTTATATCCTCCCGAAAGATTATATATTTCTTTCAGTCCATTTCCAAACAAAATTTGTTGTGCTACATAGCCTCGAAGTCCAACTTGACAAAAAATACAAATCGGTTTGTCGGTTGGAATTTCGTTTAAGCGTGAACGTAATTCATCCACGGGAATATTAATGGCACCGGCAATGCTGCCCAACTTAAATTCCTCTTTTGTTCTGACATCCAACAAGGTATATTTTTCTGTTCCAACACGTTGAATATCTCTCCAATACACAACCGGCATTTTTCCGTTGATAATATTACCGGCTACATAACCCGCAATAGCAATGGGATCTTTTGCCGAAGAAAAAGGAGGAGCATACGCATGTTCGAGACGCATTAAATCATACACCGTACCTCCATTTTTAATTAACAAGGCAATTTGGTCTATGCGTTTATCCACACCATCTATTCCAACACATTGTCCTCCAAATAATTTTCCGGTTTCAGGATGAAAGGTCAATTTAACGGTTAAATTAAAAGCATTGGGATAATATCCGGCATGCGAACCCGAATGAGTGGTAGAAGTTCGATAAGGCATTTCATATTTAACAAGTTGTTTGGCTGCCAATCCGGTTGAGGCAACGGTGATATCAAAAACTTTGGCAATCGAGGTTCCAATAGCCCCTTCATAAACGGTTTTATTGCCGAAAACCATATTATCGGCCACAATTCTTCCTTGACGATTGGCAGGATTTGCCAAATAATTTAACCAAGGTTTACCGGTTATGGGATGGGGAAATTCGATGGCATCACCAACAGCATATATGTCTTTTTCAGATGTTTGCAGATATTCATTAACCCAAATTCCATGGGTTTCACCAATTTTTAATCCGGCTTGCAAGGCTAAGGTTGTTTCAGGTTTTACGCCAATGGATAAAATAACCATATCAGCCATTAAGGTTTTCCCGTTATCTAACTGAACTTCAATTTGATTTTCTTTACGTTCAAAAGCTATAACCGATTTTTCCAGGTATAAATTAACACCTTTTTGTAAAAGATGTTCTTCTACCAAGGCAGCCATGGAAAGATCAATGGGTGGCATTACTTGATTTTGTTTTTCAACAATTGCCACTTGAGTCCCCGCATGATAAAGATTTTCTGCCATTTCCAAACCGATAAATCCGGCACCAACAACCACAGCTTTTCGGATGCTATGTGAAGACATATAATTTTTAATGGCATCGGTATCGCTTACATTACGTAAGGTAAAAATTCCTTCTATATCAATTCCTTGTATTGCAGGAACAAAAGGGACAGCCCCCGGTGACAATAATAATTTATCATACGTTTCAAGATATTCTTCACCATTTGATTTTTTAATTTTAATGGATTTATGTGCCGAATCAATGGCAATAACTTCGTTTTCAACTCTGACATCCACATTAAAACGAGTTCCAAACGATTTTGGCGTTTGCAAAAAAAGTTTTTCTCGTTCTTGAATCACGCCGCCAATATAATACGGTAATCCACAATTGGCATAAGAAATATATTTTCCTTTTTCCAGGAGCACAATTTCACACGATTCATCTATTCTTCTAATTCGTGCAGCTGCCGTCGCTCCGCCCGCTACACCTCCTACAATGATATGTTTCATAAGTATTTACTGTTTATCCATGTTTTGAACTAATTCTCGTAATTTCAAAGGCATTTGATTTTCTTCACATTTAACTAAAGCTATCTTGATTTTTCCGCTTTCGGATAAAGAAAAAAACATTTTTCTGCGGTCTTTTTGTCCGAACGAACGTACAATATAACCTTTATCTTCCACCATTTTAATTGCTTTCGATGTGTTTGATGCCGACAATTTAAGTTCTTTTGCCAAATCACCCGACGACAAAGGTTTGCTCTTCAACATACATAAAATAGCTCCTTCGTTAAAACTTAAATCGTATGCTTGTTGAAATTTAGACTCGAAATCGTTGATAGCTTGGTAAATATCTCGAATATAACACAATGATTTTACTTTTTTATCCATCGTTTTTATTTCATTATATTTTTAATAACATCCAAAAAATTTTCTTTCGGTAAAGCTCCCATTGCCATTTGTGGATTTCCTTTCATAGGAATAAATAAAAAGGTAGGAACGCTTTGTATGCCAAATACGGCAGCCAATTCTTGTTCTTGATCGATATCAATTTTGTAGATATAGATTTTCCCGGCAAATTCTTTTGCCAATTCTTCTAAAACAGGAGAAACCGCTTTACATGGACCACACCAAGTAGCATAAAAATCAATAATTGCCGGTTTGTCGCCCAGATAGTTCCATTCTTGTGCATTATTTTCATAGTTTAAAACGTTGGTTAAAAATGCTTCTTTGGTCAAATGAATCGGTGTTAAAATCACTTCTTGCGAACAAATATGATCCTCTCCATGCACTTTGCA
>CAYZQG010000188.1:0-3354 GCA_964480685.1 uncultured Lentimicrobiaceae bacterium | reverse complement strand
TTTAACATATTGAAACGTAAATCCAAATAAATAGGCACAAATGCATTTTTAGGTTTCGTCCAATAATCAAACTCTACACCTAATCCCATCATAAAGTAATGTGAAAATTGATACCCCATAAATTGCGAAATACCTACAACCGGTATTTTATTTTGAATATCTTTGCCATTACAAGTTACTTTATATATACCATTCATGAAGGATGGACTGGTAATAAAAACGGGTCCCCAATCTTTTCTTTCAAACATAGTTTGAGCATTTAAATCGTTGGGATATAATGAAAATATAGAAGATATCAATAGTATAACCGATAAATAAGAATTCCTCATTACAAGTAAATTAAAAAATTTCGCAAAGATACAAATTTTTATAATAGAATAGCAAGGTTAAATAAAAAAACAAAAAAATATAACCTGTATATACAATTTCATTGTTTAGGTAGTTATTAGCATGTAATATTTTTGTACTTTTGCACCCTTACATTAAATTAATATTTAAAGATGAGTAGAGTATTGGCTATTGATTACGGACAAAAACGCGTCGGCATGGCTGTAACGGATGAATTACAGATTATTGCCAATGGTTTGTGTACGGTAGCGGCTAAAGATGTATTTTCGTTTTTAAATACATATCTCTCAAAAGAAAAAGTAGAACTTTTTGTTGTTGGAGAAGCTAAAAAACTTAATAATACTTCTTCATCGGCAAGTAGTTATATTGAGCCTTTTGTAAAAAAACTTGCATCGGCTTTCCCCGAAATTCCCATTGTTAGAGTAGATGAACGTTTTACTTCCAAAATGGCTTTTCAGACCATGATTGATGCTGGTTTGTCGAAAAAAGCAAGACAAAACAAGGCATTAATTGATACCATAAGTGCAACCATTATACTGCAATCATACATGGAAAGTAAAGATATTAAAAAACAATATACCGTTTAATCATGATTTTACCTATAACTGTTTACGGCAATCCGATATTGAAAAAAGAAGCGGCTCCGGTTCCTGATAATCTGGAAGGATTACAAGAATTGATTGTCAATATGTTTGAAACTATGTATTATGCTCGCGGAGTCGGTTTGGCAGCTCCTCAAATTGACCGTTCGTTAAAATTATTTGTAATTGATACAACTCCTTTTATTGACGAGGACGTTGAAGAAAAAGCTTTAAAAGCTGTTTTTATTAATGCTGAAATATTGGAATATTCCGGTGAAGATAAATCGTTTAACGAAGGTTGTTTGAGTGTACCCGAAATTAATGAAAATGTGATTCGGAAGTCATCCATTCGCATTCGCTTTCAAGATGAAAATTTTAAAGAACATACCGAAATTTTCAATGGAATAGCAGCTCGTGTTATTCAACATGAGTATGATCATACCTTGGGAAAAACATTCATTGAAAAATTATCAAATTTAAAAAAAACATTATTAAAAAGTAAATTAAATGATATTTCAACGGGTAAAAAAAGCCCTTTTTATAAAGTAAAACCAAATAAAAAGTAATTAATTATGTATAAATTATCAATTCATATTTTATTGATTTCATTTCTCGCCTTGTTTTTTGCATGCGGACCATCGCAAAAAACTCAAAAAGAAAACATTGTACGTTTAGAAAATGAACTGCAAAAGGGTCAAGATACTGCTAAAATGTCAGCGCTTATAAGTATGTATGATAAATATAGCGTTGATTTTCCCGATGATTCTTTAACTCCCATGTATATTTTTCGTTCAGGTGAAATGAATAGAGTAATGAAAAATGGAACGCAGGCTTTAATAAATTATGATTTACTCATTAAAAAGTATCCGAAAAGCGAGTATGTACCGCAATGTTATTTCTTGAAAGGTTTTGTTTTTGAAGATGTAATGTATGATTTTCCCGCTGCTGAAGTAAGCTATCGTGAATTTATTGAAAAATTTCCGAATCATCCTTTACGTAAAGATGCGGAATTATCAATAAAATTTCTTGGAAAATCAGTCGATGAAATTATTGAGATGTTTTCCGATACCACTAAAGTGGATTCGATAATTTAATGTTATTATGCAAGTATTCACGGATATAAGTGCTTTAGCTTCTTATAAACATGCCGTTGTAACCATTGGATCCTTTGATGGAGTTCATCGTGCTCATCAACAAATTCTTAGCGTTTTAACTTCGGTAGCAAAAAAAATTGGAGGAGTTTCGGTCGTGATTTCTTTTCAACCGCATCCCCGTACGGTTATTGATCCCGATTTCCCGTTTAATTTTATCAATACAATCGAAGAACGTAATGCTCTTTTAGAAAAAGCAGGAGTCGATGTTGTTTTAATTATTTCGTTTACAAAAAAATTTTCCTCCTTATCCTATTCCGATTTTATACGTTTTTTGGTAAACAATATTAATCTTCATACGATTGTATTAGGGTATAACCATAATTTCGGAAAAAATAGAGCAGGGAATGCGATTTTATTGAAACAACTATCGCAAGAATATAAATTTCAAGTTCTTGAAGTCGAAAAACAAGTAATAGATACGTTGTCTATCAGTTCTACGTTAATTCGTAAATTGATCGAACAAGGAAATATAAGCAATGTCAATACCCTCCTCGGTTATTCTTATGAAGTTGAAATATGTATTAGTAAAGAAATAACTAAAGGTATTGAATATCAAGTTGTACTTTGTCAACCTTTGAAAATATTTCCTTTAAATGGGACTTACCGTATTAAAATCAAACAATATTATGCGAAAATTTGTATTAATAACGATATAATTTCACTTGCATTTAATAAAGAAGTGAATGAAATAATAATTGACTGGAAGTATCAAATTTATTTTTTATAACACCATGAAACAAAAAGATCCTTTTTCTGCTATAAGACCTTATAATGATCAGGAGTTGCCCTATGCCGTAAATAGGATATTAACCAATCAAGGATTTGTAAGTTCTTTAGCTAATTTCATAACCGATTCTTCCTTGCCTTCAACCGTTAAAAGAATACGAAAAATAAAGACTTGCAGAGAAATGCAAGAAGTTATTTTTGCACCTATCATTTATACTTTTATTCAACGAAGTATTGATAAATTGACCTTCGGAGGCTTTGAAAATTTGGATAAAAACAAACCCTATTTATTCATTGCCAATCATCGAGATATTTTGCTCGACTCGGCAATTTTGCAAGTTTATTTAGCCGAAAATGGCTTGCCTACTTCTAAAAGTGCAGTAGGCGACAATCTTTTATCTTCACCAATTTACACGGATATTGCTAAAATAAATAATATGTTTACTGTTATTCGGGCAAATACTCCGCGTACCATGCTTATTAATTCTACGCTACTTTCCGAATATATTCGTCGTAGTATTTGCAAAGAAAAAAGTTCCGTTTGG
>CAYZQG010000187.1:0-3384 GCA_964480685.1 uncultured Lentimicrobiaceae bacterium | reverse complement strand
CTGTTGAAATGTTGCAAAGCCAAGATCGTTGTAGGCACTAAAACAGCTACTTGTTTGCTGTCGCATACAGCTTTAAATGCCGCACGAATCGCTACTTCTGTTTTTCCGAAACCTACATCTCCACAAATCAAACGATCCATCGGAAAATCGGCTTCCATATCGCGTTTTACATCGTTGGTCGCTTTTAACTGATCGGGCGTGTCTTCGTAAATAAACGAGGCTTCCAATTCGGTTTGTAAGTAATTATCGGGAGAATAGGCAAATCCTTTGGTGGATTTACGTTCGGCATAGAGTTTGGTTAAATCAATAACCATCTCTTTTACACGACTTTTCGTTCTCTCCTTTACCTTACTCCAAGCATTGCTGCCAATACGGTTTAAGGTAGGCGGTGTGCCGTCTTTACCAATGTATTTCGATATCCGATGCAGAGAATGAATGCTGATATAGAGAATATCGTTGTTCTTATAAATAATTTTTATCGCTTCCTGAATTTTCCCGTTGACTTCGATTTTCTCCAATCCGGCATATTTTCCTACTCCATGATCAATATGCGTAACATAATCACCGGGCTGTAAATCATAAATTTCTTTTAACAATACCGACTCTTTGCGGCGATATTTGTCCTCAACGGCATAGCGATGATAACGATTAAAGACTTGATGGTCGGTATAAAAAGCTATCTTCTGTTCTTTATCAATAAATCCCTCGTGCAAACATATATCGGTGAAAGTAAGCAGATTTTTTTCAATATCGCTTTTATATTCAGGCGAAAGCAGTTTGTATTCGGCATGCGAATCCAATAACTCGCGAATAATAGTGCGTACCCGTTTCGACTGATTGGGGTTTTCGGAACCGAAATAATTGTGAATGCCTTTTTCAAAATGTTCCATCCAATGCGTCATCAACCATTCAAAATTCTGATTAAAGGTTATTTGCGGCGAAGTAGAAAAACGTATCTCTTTGGCATTATTCAAGGTTGATTCCGAAAGATTAAACTCTATCACCGTCCGATTTACAAGACCTTTTAAAAACGCAGACGAATCAATAAATAATTGTTCGGGCGATAATTGGGCTATCGTTGTTTGCTCCGTTTCGTATTTATCGTAGATTTTTTTATATATACATTCGATGTTTTCGGCACACAAAGAAAGGTTGTCAATCCAAATGTTGGTGTCGTTGGGTAAAACAGAAAATAAATCGGTTTTTTGTTTCACTTCCCGAATTTCGGCAAGATTTGGCATCAACACTATTTCACTCACCACCGATTTCGAGGCTTGCGTATCGGTATCGAACATACGCAGCGATTTAATGGTATCGCCAAAAAATTCAATCCGATAGGGATATTCATCGGCAAAAGAAAACACATCCAAGATTCCCCCTCTGACCGAAAATTGTCCGGGTTGAAACACATAATCGCTATACTCAAAATCGTGTTCCGACAAAAAGTTGATGATATCATCCATCGAAACCTCTTCACCTTCAAAAAGTTTTAAACTTTCCTTTTCTATCAAGGTATGCGGGAGAATTTTTTCGCTCAAGGCTTCGGTATAGGTAACCACTACCCCATTGGGTTTGTTGGCTATTTGTTGCAAAACACGCGTTCGCAACAAGACATTATAACTTTCTACTTCATCGAACGGATACGTTTTTCGATACGACGAAGGAAAGAATACACTTGTTTTTTCGGTAAAATCTACTTGTTTTTCATCAAAAAGTTGTTCGAGATCGTGGTAAAAGAAAGCTGCCGTTTCCTTGTCGGGAAAAATAAAAAGATGCAATCCCAGATTCATTTCTACGCATACTTTTGCTAACACGGCTTTGGAACTTCCACACAATCCACTGATATGCAAACGAACAGGAGAAGATTTTTGAATCTCTTCCCTGATTTGTTTTGCAGCTTCCGTCTGCCGATAGACCTTAGTTAAATCCTCCAATTGCATGGGTATATCCACGATTTTTAAAACGTGCAAAGGTAGTAAAATAAAGCACACTGATAATGCAGATTAAACAGATTAACACGGATTTTTTTTATCTTTTCTTCGATAATTTTATCACCAATCATTTTTGAATTTAAGATACTCTCGGTAATTTAATTTTTAATTTTCATCCCTATAAAAGTAATCAAATTCAATTCCGAATTTCAAAAAAAGCAAACACTTATCGTTGTATTATTACTATTTTTAGTTGTTTTCAAACAACTATTGGTTGTTTTTATTTGTTTAAAGAAGAGCTATTAATTAAAATAATCTACCTCACTTTGAACAACTATACTAACAGTCAAATAATTCGGCGGGATTTATTTTAAACTGTAACATGGTAGCGGTTTCTCTACCTCCATCACCCCCTTTACGTTGCATAGTTATTCTGCCGATTTTAAAATTTCCTCTATTTGTGATTTTAATTTCACCATTACCAAAATAATTCATACAAAAATTCATTGGTTTAAGTATCCAACGTGCATTCTTTTCGATTTTTTGAGCTACAAGCATCCATTCAGCAGCAAATTTCCCTTGTCCTTTTAATATATCCGAAACAATAAAAGACTGATTTTTTTTTAACCATTCTAAAACCGCTTTTTGTTCCAATTCAGAAAATTCATCAGCAAACATTCTACGTTTATCTTTAGGATTATTAATGGTTGGTTTTTCTTCTCCAGTATATCTTTTTAGAATGGAACAAACAGATTCCGGTATATTCCACATGCCTTTATATTTATCAACCCAACGTTTATCAATTTGATTAAATCCTTTGATATTGCTTACTAATTTAACTTGAAGGTTTTCAACATCTATTGCCTTTTTCAATCGGATAGTAACTTGAACTTGTACATCTGTTTTGAAACCTGATACTTTAATTGCTTCTACAAATTCGATTTCCGAAAGTGTATAATTCATTAAAAGCAACCATGCTTGAGCATCTTTGTCTTTTTGCCAATTATTGAATTTATCTACAATATCGTTCTCATTTTTAAAACCGTCTTTGGCTGTTTGTGAGCCTCTTTCTACTAAATTCATATCGCCGTAAATAAATTATTAACTACGTGTAATTTTAATCTTTCATTGGCTATTTTAACATATTCTTCCGATATTTCAGAACCAATCCATTTTCTATTCAGTAAATGTGCCATTTTAGCCGTAGTACCACTGCCAATAAACGGATCATAAATCAACTCATTTTCATTTGTCCAAGTATTTATTTGGTCTATAACAAGTTTTTCGGGAAAAATAGCAGGATGATTATAGGCTATTTTATCTTTGGTTGAAATGCCACCACCAACGGAATAGAAAAACACATTACCCACTTTCTTTTCAGTTGTCCTCTCCACTTTTTCATAATTCAACAAACCGTTTTGTCCTCGATTTTTCATATTAGCAAGTCCTTGAT
>CAYZQG010000186.1:0-3461 GCA_964480685.1 uncultured Lentimicrobiaceae bacterium | reverse complement strand
TTTGGCGACCTGCCAATACGATGAACGGCTCTTTGCTATCTTTCGAAAATCCTAAATGTTTAAGCAAAGTGGACAATGCCAATCCGGTAGCAAAGGTATCGCTACCTCCTAATTTTCTGTCCGACAATAAATATGCATCATCATAACCCAAAGCAAGGGCTTTTCGCAAGGAGGCTTCAAACGATGCCGGACCCATGGAACAAACGATTAAACGAGCTTCGGGATATTGTTTTTTCAATTGTAAGCCGGCTTCAAGGGCATATTGGCAATCAATGTTTATGATTGATTTGGCTTTGGTTCTGTCCATTAATCCGTCTTCGCCCATACGCATTTCGGAAGGAAGTGGAACTTGTTTAAGTAAATTTATAATTGTCAATCCCATATTTTTTCTTTTTACATATATTGATAATCAGGTCCGTTATCTCCATTTGGCAACATCCACGTTATGGCTTCTCCTACACTTTTGATGTCACAGGTTTTGCAATGCAAACAATTTTCAACATGGATACGCAATTCTTGTTTTCCGTTTTTATCGGTATGAATTTCATAGCCTTCTGCCGGACAAAAATATTGACAAGGAGCTCCGTATTGTTTGATATTGATTTCTTCAAACACATTCATGTTGTTGATTTTCAAATGAGATACTTGATGCTCATCATGACGGGTGCCGCTGTAATATACATCGGTAACTTTGTCAAAAGTAATTACTTTATCGAAATCCAATTGATTTTTAAAACGTTCGTAAAACGTTTTGCCTTTATATTCATTCGGTTTTTTGGTTCGCTTGCTGTCGCTTTCGGGATATATTCTGCCTCTCAAACCGGTACCGCCACTAATAAATTGAAAAGCGAATTGAATACCTCCGGCTATCAATCCATCGGCAAAAGCTTGTCTTACATTGCGAACCGGATACAATTCTTTATAAATACGGCTGTTTTTAACGGTTGTTTGATAAGCGGATAGCGTTTTATCGGAGAAATCGTTTTTTTGCAAAGCATTACACATTGTTTCGGCTGCCAACATGCCCGAATACATTGCCAAATGAATACCTTTTAACGCAGGCATTGCCAAAAATCCGGCAGCATCACCTACAATTAATGCGTGATTGACAGTTAATTTCGGAAGAGCATAATAGCCACCTTCGGGTAAGGTCTTGGCTCCGTATTCTAAGAGTTTGCCTCCTTGAATAATTTTTTGAATAAACGGATGTGTTTTCCAAATTTGAAACGCATGATGTACATCAAAGGTCGGGTCTTGATAATCCAATCCTACAACTAAACCCAACGCCACTTTATTGTCTTTTAACCCATACAAAAAGCCACCGCCGAATTCTTTCGTCGAAAGTGGATAGCCCATGGTATGATAAACCGTTCCGGCTTGTATTCTTCCTTCGGGAACAGTCCACAACTCCTTGCATCCCAAGGAATACATTTGTTCATTACTATCTTTATCCAACTGAAATTTTTGAATCAGTTCTTTGGTCAACGTAGCGCGAGTACCTTCGGCAAAAACAACTAAATCGGCATATATACGCGTTCCCGCTTGAAAGTTTTCCATGGGATTACCGTTGTGATCCACACCCGTATCCATGGTCTTAGCCCCGATAATTTCGTTGTTTTGGTATAAAATTTCATTAACCGAAAAACCACTGTAAATTTCCACCCCTTTTTCTTCGGCAACGCTTGCCAAATACCGACAAACGGATGCCAACGATGCCACAAAATTGCCTTTGTTTCGCATATAGGGCAGATGAAACGGAAGTTTTATTTTTCCCTTTTTCCCCAGAAAAACAGTTTTATCGGTAGTAACTTGGGTATCGAATGGAATTTGTTGAAAATCTTTATCTTTTAAAAGTTTTTTAAAGATTTCGGGTTTCACAACCGCTCCCGACAAAATATGACTACCGATGGATCTCCCTTTTTCGATAAGTAGAATCCGTTTTTGCAACTTGTTTTCATTCAAAAGATTCGCCAAATGAATAGCCGTTGCTAAGCCTGACGGACCGCCTCCTATAATTAATACATCGGTCTTTATCATATCTGTATTTTCCATGTAGGGTGGATGTTTTTTTAGTTTTTTAATTTGATAACACTTCCTTGCGAGGGTTGGATTCCTTTCGGTAGGTTGTTACGTTTTCGTAATGATTTTTCTTTTATCCCATACCGTTGTGCAATATCGCGTAAGGTTTCGTTCGCTCGAACAACATGTTCTTTAACCGTACTCGAATTCCCAGCTTTCTTACTGATATAGATTATTTCTCCTTCTTGAGGTTCATAGTTTCGATTAGGCACATCGTTGTATTTTCGCAGTTGACTTACCGTTAATTGCACATCTATGGCTATATCGTAAAACATTTCTCCTTTTTTAGCAATGATAAAATAAACATTATTATTCAAATATACAGCACGTTCGGTATAAGGATAATCCACTTTACTGAATTTTCTATCTTGAAGGCTCAACACCTGATCGGCTTTAGACGGCTTTTGGGTAATGGCTCCTTTTTTATAATCGGCTTTATCGAATTGATTTAACGAATAAGTTTCGATTAAATAAATTAATCGGTCGGGATAATTCGGGTCGGTGGCATATCCGCATTTTTTCAGTTCTTTTGCCCATGCTTTGTAATCGGTGATTTCTAAGGTAAAAAGACTTGCATACCTCGACTTTTTCAAAAACGAAGAATGGTCGTTATACGATTCTTCTACCGAATTATAGGAACGGAAACACTCGTCTTTTTTATCATCATCCTTATAATACGTTTTACCACTCCAGTCGGAATGACATTTGATACCGAAATGATTGTTGGCATTTCTTGCCAAATCGCTCGTTCCTGCCGCCGACTCTAAAATACCCTGAGCTAAGGTAATACTCGCCGGAATGCCGTAATCTTTCATTTTCTTTATTGCCAAATCGCTGTACGTTTCAATATACAAATTAATATCTTTGGATGTATATTGTGCCTTTGTTCCAACAACTACAAACAAAAAACCGATAAAAAAAAGAAAACGTAATGAATAAAAAACGTGTAACTTATCTTTCAAACTTAATTTTTTTAATTAATAATTTCTAAAGCAAACGTAGGTGAAAGATGTTTTATTGTGGTAATGCCTTTTTTTTTCAATCCATTGAATGGAACACTGATAACACGGATAGAACGGATGAACACGATTTTTTTTAAAGTCAAAAGACGAGAAAAAGCATTCAGCGTTCAACTTTTTTTTGGAAAGGGATAGAGCACGGATGAAACGAATACAACGGATTTACTACGCAAACATTTTTGCCTTTTTATCCCCAAAAATATATTTTTAATATAGCTAATAGCACAGTAATATCTTTTGTATAACATATTGTCCTTCTATTTAATCTTTTAATATGGGTTCGCATTGTTAAATTAAACCTTTCAATATGATTGGTTCCGAATAATTTTGTTCTATGTATTTTCTTTGAAATCAAATAACCGT
>CAYZQG010000185.1:0-3466 GCA_964480685.1 uncultured Lentimicrobiaceae bacterium | reverse complement strand
AGATTTATTTAAAGGAAGTTAATCTTTTCCATTATCTGCTATTAATACCCGTACCGATGAAGGTAAAATTTTATTAGATTCCGCAAAACAAATACTTGCTAATTTAAACACACCTAACAAGCACGAAATTAGTGTAGAAGAAAGTTCCGATACCGTTAAAATTTTTGCCGACACCAAATTTAATGGCGATGGAGTAATTACACCCATTTCAAGTGATAATATTTTCATTCAAAATCTTATCGAAAATATCATACAATGCGTTGGTTCTGTTGTAGATTTAAACGGCAAAGAAGGCATTACCAAAGAACATATCGAATATTTTTATTCCCAAAGCCAAGCCTATAGCGAATGGTATGCCAAAGCTGATAAAAACATATTACCTTTTGGGACAAACACATTCGAAGCTTTTGATGCTATCATGACGATTAAGCCAAAGATTGAAGATTATTTTCTCCGTTGTCGAATGGCTGATTTTGATAAAGATTCTATCCGTAGACTCAACGATTTAAACACTGTGTATGAAGAATTAAGCAAAAAGAATTTATCAGAATGCTTGGAACAGATTGCCGATTTTCCATTAACAAAAATCGAATCAACCACACCGTTATCTTTATTTCAAGGCATTAATCCTGCTTGGAAAACTAGAATGGATACCTTCATACGCTTAGTAATTAAACCGCATAAGCCTGAAAAAGAAGAATTAACTGAAAGCGAATGGCAAACCTACTTACAATTATTCGATAAATTCAAAATTTGGCAAGCAGAAAAGAAAGGCAATGAAGTTGAAGCTTTAGGATTGGATTATTTACACGAAATACTAAACAATACCTCAAAAGAAACATTACTTGCCCTCATTGCACAAGATTTAACATTGGAAACCAATACGAAAAACATTATGTTGGTGGATAAATTCAGTCGTTATTATCGTGATTTATATAGTTTATTAAACAACTATGTAACTTTTCATGATTTTTATACTCCCGATAAAAAAGCGATTTTTCAATGCGGTAAATTATATATTGATCAACGATGTTGTGATTTATGTATCAAAGTCAACGATTTACAAAAACAGTATGCTTTAGCAAAAAATAGTGCTATTTGTTTGCTTTATTGTGAATGTACTGCCCGTACCAAAAAAGGAAAAATGATTATTGTAGCCGCATTAACCGATGGCGATTTAGACAATATAGAAATTGGGCGAAATGCACTTTTTTATGATCAACAAGGGGATGACTGGGATGCAACTATTATTAAAATAATTGACAATCCAATTAGTATCCGCCAAGCATTTTGGTCTCCTTATCGTAAATTTTCCCGATTTATTTCACAACAAGTCGAAAAATTTGCCTCTAACAAAGAAAAAGCCGTTGATACAACTGCCTCTTCAAAAATCGAAGAAGTACATAGCAAAGCGGATGACGGTTTAAAAAAAGCCGTAAGCTCCGCTCCTACTTCATCCGGCTCTCTCCCCCCTTCCGCACCCTTCGATATTGGTAAATTCGTAGGAATTTTTGCTGCATTAAGCTTGGCTCTCGGTGCCATAGGATCTGTATTAGCTTCCTTTTTAACAGGATTCTTTGGTCTTTCATGGTGGAAAATGCCTTTAGCTATTATCGGTATCATTTTGTGTATTTCGGGACCTTCCATGATTTTGGCTTGGTTAAAACTACGGAAACGAAATCTGGCTCCTCTACTCGATGCTAACGGTTGGGCTATCAATGCTCGAGCTACTATTAACATTGTATTTGGTAAAACATTAACTCAAATAGCCAAATTACCCGAAAACTCAAAACTTAATCTCGTTGACCCTCTAGCTAATAAAAAAAGACCGTTAATCCCGATATTATTACTCATAATGTTGTTATTAGGTGTCGCTGCATATCTTTTATGGTATTTTAAAATACTTATTTTTTAAACCTGACTCTTTATGAAAAATCAGTATGTTTTCACTAAAGATATGGGATTATTATTGTCGCTTGCTGTTTCATTTTTAGTCATATTTCATTCTTGTACATTGCCTTTCAGCAAAGTAGAATGTAGGGATTTTAGTTATTACTCATCATTATCATGGTATCCCGGTTTTGTAGGCGATACGGTTACTTTTGTTAAACAAGACAATACCAAGATTGATTTTATTATTAAGAATAAATACATATACCATATCCCCGATTATATTTCCGATTCGGGTTGCGGTTGTTACGATTGTTTCGGCATGATGATGATTCATCATAACGATACGATTGATATGTTTGGAGAAGGTTCTTATATCTATGATCACATTGCCAATCGGAATAACTGTCTTTATATTAAAATGGATGGTGTTTTGACAGGCTTTGTTGGCGAAGATGCATCTATTATAAAAAGTTATACCATTGATTCAATTTCTTTTACAAATGTATTACGGTATAAATACACGTATACCGAAAATGCAAAATTTAAAGAAATTTATATCGCTGAAAGAATAGGTATTATTAAAATGGTACGCAATAACGGCGAAATATGGATAAATGAAAATTTAACGCAACCACTCAATGCCGATTTTGATACGTTTTCCTACGAAGAAATAGAATGCAATTAAACATCTCTTTTACTCATTAATCAACAAATTACACCCTCTTATATCACTATTATCAAAACGTCCGAGGACTTCAAACGATGTATCATTATGACAAATACCAATATCTTGCGTAGCTATAAACGAACAAGAATATAGATTTGCCAAATCAATAATATTGACACCCCCGTTTTTATCATAATCCGCATAAACGTGCAGAGGATTATATAAATCACGTATATAGATTTTCATCCAGGGAGGTGTGTGAAATTTTTTATCACCCAAAGAATAAGCTTGCGAAAGTAATTCCGTCATACCATATTCGGAATAAATTTTATCAACACCTAATCCATTTATCAAATAGGTATGCAGTTCCTCTCGTATTATTTCTTTTCTTTTACCTTTCATACCACCGGTTTCAAAAACTATCAAATCGGGGAAATGAACGGTATATTTTTCAATCAAATCAAGCAAAGCAAAACTTACACCCCATAATACCGTTTTCTGTTTTTTTGATGAAAGTAATTGTAAATTAGCCACTAACTCATCCAAATTATAGAGATAAAAGTCCGATAAAGGATGGTTGCTGAGTTGTATCAATGTTTGCATCATGTAAATCAACGAAGAGCCCTCTCGTTCGGCATAAGACGGCAAGAGTGAAAGAATGGTATAATCAGTCGGATTTCCAATAAAATGATGGAAACTACGTAAAAAGCTTTCCTCATACAACGATAATTTTGCCACATAGTGCTTTGAAGGTTGCATACCCGTTGTACCGCTGCTTGTAAATACAATTTCTTCGGTAAATAAACCGCTTACCACACGGTGAGTTTTAAAAAAATCGATGGGTAAAAAAGGAATTTGACAAACGCTTTGTATCGTTTCTACATTAGGGATAAGCCCATCAACGTA
>CAYZQG010000184.1:2558-3478 GCA_964480685.1 uncultured Lentimicrobiaceae bacterium | reverse complement strand
CCCACAGGTAATTGACAAAGATGCGTCAAGGTGTTTTTTAATGCCTGTAAGCCAAAGTGTAATTGAGCGGTAAAAGCTGAAAATTCACTCCCCAAACGCAGGGGAGTAGCATCCATTAAATGCGTTCTTCCAATTTTTACAATGTCTTTAAATGCTTCTTCTTTCGAGCGAAACGCTTTTTCCAACTCTTCCAATGCAGGTATCGTTTGTTCGATTAACATGGAATACGTAGCCAAACGCATCGCCGTAGGAAATACATCGTTGGTTGATTGTGATTTATTGACATCATCGTTGGGAGAAATAAAGCGAGTCGATTCGTTCAAAGAACCAGTGCGAATAATTTCGGAACGATTGGAAATTACTTCGTTTACATTCATGTTGGTTTGCGTACCGGAACCTGTTTGCCAAACAATTAAGGGAAAATGTTCATCTAACTTTCCTTCAAAAATTTCGTCACAAACGTGTGCAATGAGGTTTCTTTTTTCTTCCGATAAGCATCCTAATTCGCAATTGGCATAAGCGGCAGCTTTTTTAACGATTGCCAACATTCGGATAATCTCTTTAGGCATAAGGATATCGCCGATTTTAAAATTCATCAATGAGCGTTGTGTTTGTGCTCCCCATAAGGCTCCTTCGGGAACTTGAACTTGACCCATGCTGTCGGTTTCTACTCGCATTTTTTATATACTTATTTGATAAATAATATTTTTCCTGCTTTTTTTTCTTTGCCGGTTTCATCCGAGACAAATACAAAATATACGCCTGAAGCGGCTCTTGTTCCATCAAAACGACAACCGTTCCACGAAGCGGTTCCTCCATTTGATTTGATTCGGTAAACTAATGCGCCAAAGGCATCGGTAATTTTTACTTCGGAATTTTCTTTTAATCCGGAAATAGATATATAACCTGTAAAATCTTCT
>CAYZQG010000184.1:0-2548 GCA_964480685.1 uncultured Lentimicrobiaceae bacterium | reverse complement strand
GAAGGCAATTCTACATTTATAACGTCGGTAAATGGATTAGGGAATATTTTAATACTATCATAGGTTTCTTTTCCATCGGTAGCGGTATAACGAAACGAAACCAATCCTTTATCGGTAGCAATAAAAACTTCGCCCGTATTTCCATCAATATCAATATCGTTAATGCAATTTGATAATAAAGGGCTATTATCAACGGTAAAATGTAATAACTCTTTTTCACCGTCTTCCGATTCTAAGAAAATACCGGCATTGTCGGTGCCAATCCATTTACGGTTTCCGCCATCCACTTTAATACATTTAATAATTTCTTGATTAAGAAGTAGTTGTGCTACAGTTGTATCTCCAATGTCTTCTTTTATTTTAATTGGATTGGGTAAGGTGTTGGGTTCTTCCAATAAATCGGAGGGATAGTTATATACTTTAATTCCTTTATTTGTTCCTATCCAAATAGCACCGTCTTTATCTTCGGCTAAGCTGTATATGTAATCAAAAGCACCTTCTTCTTCGGTCAATGAAATAGTTAATTTTACTAATTGATCGTCGGCAGTATTTAATGGAGTTCCATTAGGGTTAAAGATTAATAAAGAAGTTTCATGGTTACCGGTCATCCAAATCCATCCGCGACTATCAATTAACATTTTACCGATAATTTCACCCGAACTATAAAAAATATTAAATGCTTGCCAAGTACCCTCTTTAGTTCTTACAACTAAAGGATTGGTAGATTGAGAATTTAACATCCATAGATTGTAATCGCTGTCAAATGCCATTGCGTTTACAGGAATTCTATCGGCAAATTTTTGCAATGGAGAATTCGTATTATTATATATTTCAACAACCTTACCTTCTTTAATATGGACTAATCCTGAAATATAAGAAGCTACAAACAGTTCATTCGTGTTAGTAGGATTGATTAAAACATCTAAGGCATCATAGGCTTGATGTTGTGAAAAAGCATCTTCATAATATAAAAGATTATTCCATTTTTCATCTTCAAAAACACTGACATTTGTTTGTTTCCAAAGAGGTACCCAATCGGCATGAGCACCCTGAATACATGCCACAATAGATTGACTAATATCAATTCCCCAAACATCATCACTTGCGGGACCTGGAAGAGTATACACTTTTGTTCCTCCGGATTCTTGAACAACCAATCCTTTTTGCTGATCGGCAATATAGAGATAACCCCATTCATTACAAATGGCATCGGAAGGATAAAAAGAGGAAAAAACATTAGTAAGTTCCATTTTCCCATTAGATATTCCATAAGCATGTGCTCCCCAGGCTCTTGTAACTACCAAACGATTATTAACAGTTCTCATATTTCTGATTTCTTCAAAACCGAAAAGGCTGTCTATTGTCCAATTTCCGTTTTTTAATGTAAAAACAATATCAATGGTTTGAAGGACGGTAGAATCCAATTGATAAGAAGTACTATCCGATGAAAAAATAGTATCTATTTGATAGGTATATGTTTTTTCAGCAGCAAATATTCGATTTTCAAACGTTTCGATAAAAGATATTTTTCTGTTTATCAAGGAGGATGTTTGAACTTGTTTCCAAGTAGTAAACTGAGCGATAGATAAACTGTTGATTTGATTATAAAATATGCCTTTTGTAGTTGCAGCATAAATGGTATCATTACATATAGAGACATCATTTACTGCAATTGTTTGATTTTCATTTTGAAAAAACCAAGTGTCTTTAATGATTTTTTTCTTTAAATCTAATACAACAATTCCGAAGCCACAAGCAAAATAGGCATAATTACTATCACAATGAATATTATAAATAGTTTTATCTCCGCTAATTTGTTTTTTTGCAATATCAGGGATATTAAAAATTTCATCTTCAAAAAACAAATCAATATTTGAATTAATATAGCAAATAATTAAAATATTGGTTTGTTCACTTGCCTCAATAGTTTGAATTCCGATATCGTTTAATCCTTCCAATCCTCCCAATTTATTAATATAATTATCGGTTATATTTAGATAAAACAGAGAATTTTGAGTAGCTAAAAAAATATTTTTTCCTAAAATTGCAACTTCTTTTCCGTTGGTATAATTGAAATGTGTTCTCCATTGACCAACAGCAACAGGCACTTGTGCTGAAACTTTCAAAAGAAAAAAAGCAATAAAAACAAGGCCAAAAATTTTCTTTAAATTCATAGAATGATATGTAGGCTTAAATTATAAAATATAACTAAAAAAATGTTTATTTATTGTTTTATAAGGATGTTTATATAGTAGAATAAATCACTTTTTAGGATAATTTTTTTATTTTTATCATAGAATGTTTTTCAAAATAGAAATAAAAATTGTGCAAAAAAACAAGGTATAAATTAAAATATTTATAAAGGAAAGGGGTTTATAATTTTGGCATAAAAATCATAATACCATAATATACTGATGTTTTAATACAAAAGATTAAAAACATATTTAAAAAACATTTCAGTTTTTTTATGTACAAAAAAATTGTACTTTTGCAGCATTATAATTTATGGTGGGCATAGTTCAGCTGGTTAGAGCGTCGGATTGTGGTT
>CAYZQG010000183.1:0-3480 GCA_964480685.1 uncultured Lentimicrobiaceae bacterium | reverse complement strand
GGTGGTGAAATTGGTAGACACGCTACTTTGAGGGGGTAGTGACCTTACGGTTGTGCAAGTTCGAATCTTGTTCCGGACACTTAACCAAATTATTATATTATTTGCCTCGATGGCGGAATTGGTAGACGCGCTACATTCAGGGTGTAGTAACCGAACGGTTGTGCAAGTTCGAGTCTTGTTCGGGGCATTTTTTTTATCACACTCTTATATGAAAAAAATATTTTTCCTTAGCTTTATCGTCTTTTTGAACTTCTACTTTGTAAATGCTCAACAATCTGCTCGAGTAGATTCATTAACAAAACATCTCTATACCTTTGCCGCCGATTCAATGCGTGGTCGTGATGCCGGTAGCAACGAAAACCTTCAAGTGGCGACTTACATTGAACAACAATTTAAAGAAATAGGACTTAAACCGTTTGTTGATTCCGGTTTTTTTCAAAACTTTTTTATTTATCGAGATGTTAAATGCCACAATATTATCGGATTAATTGAAGGGAATGATTTAGAACTGAAAGATGAATATATTATTATCGGTGCTCATTACGACCATATTGGCTATAAATTTATAAAAGACTCCTTAACTGTTTATAATGGAGCCGATGACAATGCATCCGGAACGGCTGCTCTTATTGAATTGGCTCGTGCCCTCAAAGCAAAAGAAGGTACTTTTAAACGAAGTATTCTTATTGTTGCTTTCGATGCCGAAGAAAAAGGTTTGTTCGGTTCAAAATTTTTATCCAACCAAATCCCTGTCGAAAAAATCAAACTCATGGTCAGTATGGATATGATTGGTTATCTTAAACAAAGTAAAAAACTTCATCTTAAAGGAGTTGCGACCATTAAAGACGGAAATAAATTATTAAAAAGCATTCCACTTCCCGAAGGTTTAATCCTCGATGCCGAAGATTTTGAAACTTCCATGCTTGGAGCTACCGATACCGAACCGTTTGCTAAATTAAAAGTACCTACACTTCATGTTACAACCGGTTTAAAATCACCTTATCATAAGCCCGAAGATGATGCCGATAAAATTGATTATGAAGGCTTAGCCACTGTTACCGAATTTATGATTCGCTTTACCGAAGCCTATGCCAATCAAGAAAATGCAGCTGCCTCCGGGAAACTTTCGCCTAAACACGGAGGCTCAACCATGTTTCAAATCGGAGGAATGCTCCAAGTAGGTAGCAATTCGTTGCTCTATTCCAAATCCGCTTTTCATTCGGGAAAAGTCGGACTTGCTTTTGCCGGAGGTCTTTTTATGCAATTCAATTTTAAATATTTTGCTATCCGTCCCGAATTTTTATACGAAAATAAAACTTGCTCTTTCCCAAGTACACTCAATTACACCTCATCCCCTGTTCGCATTAATGTTCAATCCATTACCTTACCTTTGAATTTTTTGGTAAAAGGTATTATTGAATCAAATTTATACTTGTATATCGGCTTAGGCGGTTTTTATTCCTATAATTTTCATGCCATCAAAGACGGTACCCGCATGAATTTTACCAACGATATTAGTCATCACGACGCCGGTATACAGAGCACTATTGGCTTTAATTTCGATAAATTAAATATGGCTGTTGTTTTCCGTAACGGACTTACTCCTGCCTTTAAAAACTCACCCGTCGTTCGGAATCAAGCTATTTATTTTAACATCAGCTACGCATTTTAAAAACATAAAACTTCACTTTTAGTCGTTTTTTAATGTCTGTTGCTCCTATAAAAACCGAAGAATACTTTACTATGTTCAGAATGACAGTATTTTTATTTATTGAGATAAAATGAAATTAGTTGCCGTGATGCGAAGAATCTCTATCTTTTTATAAAATTATATCGGACATTACGGCAAAAAAATAATAAAAATCACATGTACTTCTTATTATTTTTAAAAAAGTAAATCACTTACTTTGTTATTTTTTTATTAATCTAAATAATTTACTTTTGTTTTTATCGCTTTTTTTTATACTTTTGCAATAAAAATAAAAACAAGGATGAAAAACAAGTATATTGATCTCATTCAACAAACATACGAATTTCCGCAAGATGAATTCGAAGTCGAAGACGGTGAATTGTTCTTTAACAATATTGACCTGATGGAAATCATTAAACAATATGGAACTCCATTACGAATTACTTATCTTCCAAAGATTTCACACAATATTCAAAAAGCCAAACGTTGGTTTAATGTCGCTATGGCAAAAGCGGATTATGAAGGCGATTATCATTATTGTTATTGTACGAAAAGTTCACACTTTTCATTTATTTTAGAAGAAGTATTAAAAAACGATACCCATATCGAAGCTTCATCCGCCTTTGATTTAAACATTATTGATGCACTCTATGAACAAGGTATCTTTGAAAAAGACAACTTTATCATTTGCAACGGATTTAAAAAAGAACAATACATCGAAAATATTGTAAGTGCGATTCAAAATGGTTTTATTAACACGATTCCGGTGTTGGACAATAAGATGGAATTCGATCAATTAGACCGTATACTTGATACAAAATGTAAATTAGGTATCCGTATTGCCTCGGAAGAAGAACCTAAATTCGATTTTTATACTTCCCGACTCGGCATACGATACAATGATATCGTACCTTTCTATCAAGAGAAGATAAAAAACAATCCTAAATTCGAACTGAAGATGCTACACATGTTCATTAATACCGGCATTGAAGATACCGCTTATTACTGGAATGAGCTTTCAAAGTGCGTTAATGTATATTGTGAACTTAAGAAAATCGCTCCCGAATTGGATTCTTTTAACATAGGCGGAGGTTTCCCAATTAAAAACAGATTGTCGTTTTCGTATGATTATGAATACATGGCAGAAGAAATCATTGCTCAAATCAAAACCATGTGTAATCGAAACGGCGTGAAAGAACCCGATATTTTTACCGAATTCGGCTCCTATACCGTAGGCGAAGCCAGTGCTATCCTCTACTCTATTTTGAATCAGAAACAACAAAACGATCGAGAGCTTTGGGATATGATTGACAGTTCTTTTATGACTACACTCCCCGATACTTGGGCTATTAATCAACAATTTATCCTCTTAGCAATCAATAATTGGAACAAAGAATACGAACGTGTTTTCCTCGGCGGACAAACCTGCGACAGCCACGATTATTATAATTCGGAAGCTAATTTGAATGCTGTCTTTTTACCGAAACTTTCGTTAAACGAACCTCCTCAATACATCGGCTTATTTCATACCGGCGCTTATCAAGAATCTATCGGCGGCTACGGTGGAATTCAACATTGTTTGATTCCGGCTCCCAAACATGTGATTATCTATCGGGAAAGACTCGAAACAAGCGAAGATGAAGAAGGCGAAATAGTTACTAAACTTTTCGGGAAAGAACAAAGTTATAAATCCATGTTGAAAACCTTGGGCTATTAACAAATACGGATTATAAAGTTGCAAACAAGCTGCTTTTATTAAAACGGAAAATATTCTTCATTCCCCATACCGT
>CAYZQG010000182.1:0-3502 GCA_964480685.1 uncultured Lentimicrobiaceae bacterium | reverse complement strand
AATGTTTCAAATCATATTAAATTTGAAAACTCTCCTGAAAACAATCTTTTTTACCAATTTACTTCATACATGATCGGGCAGCAAATTACAGGTTCGTCTATAAGTAAAAAAATGAAAGAAGAACAAAGCAAATCAACACCCAATCAAGAACTTATGAGTAATTATAGAATGCAAATGGGAGCCGTGTATGATTCCATGCAAACCTATACCAATCGTTTTATTAAGGAACATCCGTCCAATATATTTGCAAAAGCACAAAAATTAGGTCAAGATGTTGATATTCCGGAAATTAAGCCGGAAAACTATCCCGATTCCAATTGGCAATATCAATATTATTTTGAGCATTACTGGGATAATTGCGATTTTACCGATGATGCATTGGTTTACACCCCTGTTTTTCATCCTCGCTTAGTTCAATATTATGATAAAATTATACATCCATCCGTAGACTCATTAATAAAATATACCGATATACTGATAGAAAAAGCTAAAGAAAGTCCTGAAATGTTTAAATACATTGTTTGGTTTGTAAGCAATCGATTTGAAACAAGTAAATTTATAGGACAAGACGCTATTTTTGTTCACCTTATACGAACATACTATCAAAAAGGATTGTGCCCTTGGATAGATACCACCGTTTTAGAAAATATGATTCATAGAGCCGATATATTGGAGCCAATTTTAATCGGAAAAAAAGCTCCATGGTTAGTTATGCCTGATATCAACGGCGATTTTCATCATAATTATGAATTTAATAATGTTGACTTTACCATTATGTATTTTTGGGATACCGATTGCGGACATTGTAAAGTAACTACCCCCAAATTACTTGAATTTTACAACCGAGCAAAAGACAGCCTGCACTTTGAAGTTTTTGGCGTTTGCTTAACAGCCGATTCGATAAAATGGAAAAACTACATTATTGAAAAACAACTTCCATGGATCAATGTCGGTAACAATAAAGCCAATATTGATTTCCGTGAAATTTATGATATTACAGCTTCTCCACGTTTTTATATATTGGATAAAAATAAAAATATCATTGTAAAAAACATCGAATTTGAATTAATAGAAGAATTTTTAAGTAAATATCGCAACGGAGAGATTAAATATTAAGCATACATGAATAAAATCAGAATATATCACATCCTTAAAGAATCGGAAAAGATTGGATTAGGAAACAGCGTACGTATTCAAGGATGGGTACGTACAAAAAGAGGGAACAACAACGTTGCTTTTATAGCACTAAACGACGGGTCTACCGTTCACAACATACAAATTGTAGCTGAATTAACGAATTTTGACGAAGAATTAATTAAAAAAATAACAACCGGATGCTCCATCTGTGTTACAGGTAAATTGGTTGAGTCGCTGGGCAAAGGTCAACAAGTTGAAATACAAGCCGAAGAAATTGAAATACTTGGTATTGCCGACCCCGAAAAATTCCCTTTGCAGAAAAAAGGTCATAGCATGGAATTCTTACGCGAAATTCCTCATTTACGCCCTCGCACCAACTATTTCGGTTGTGTGTTGCGTTTACGACATGCCATGGCATACGCAATTCACACGTATTTTAATGAAAATCGTTTTGTATACATTCACACGCCGATTATTACGGGAGCTGATTGTGAAGGAGCCGGAGAAATGTTTCAAGTTACCACGTTAAACCTTGAAAACCTTCCGTATACACCCGAAAGAAGTATTGACTATACCAAAGATTTCTTCGGTAAATTCACCGCTCTTACCGTATCCGGACAATTAAACGGTGAAATGTGCGCCATGGCATTGGGAAATATTTATACTTTTGGACCCACTTTCAGAGCCGAAAATTCAAACACCCCTCGCCATCTTGCCGAATTTTGGATGATAGAACCCGAAATGGCTTTTTATGATATTCATGATAATATGGACTTGGCTGAAAATTTTATTAAATACCTGGTCCGTTATGCACTTGAACACAACCTTGATGATTTACAATATCTAAACGATATGTTTGACAAAGAGTTAATTGGCAGATTAGAATCTGTGCTTAACGATTCTTTTGTTCGATTAACCTATACCGAAGCGATTGATATTTTGCTCCAAGCAAAACAAAAATTTGAATTTCCCGTTTCGTGGGGCGTTGATTTACAATCGGAACATGAACGTTTTTTGGTTGAAAAACATTTTTTAAAACCGGTTATTCTTACCGATTACCCAAAAGCTATCAAAGCCTTTTACATGAAACAAAACAAGGACGGGAAAACGGTAAGAGGAATGGATATTCTATTCCCTAAAATCGGTGAAATTATCGGCGGTTCGGAACGCGAATCGGATCTCCAAAAATTAGAATCCTTTATCGAAGAACGAGAAATGGATAAAGAAACCTTACGTTATTATTTAGATACTCGACGTTTCGGAACGGCACCTCATAGCGGATTTGGGCTTGGATTTGAACGTTTAATGTTGTTTATCACCGGCATGAGCAATATTCGCGATGTAATTCCTTTTCCAAGAACACCACAAAACGCCGAATGTTGATGCAAAAAGCAATACCCATGAAATATTTCTTTATTTGTACCCTATTTTTTTTAAGTTGTTTATTATCTGCCTGTAAGGAAGACGTCTATACACCTAAACCTAAAGGATATTATCGTATCGAATTACCACAACATGCCTATCAATCTTTTGACACAAATTATCCCTATCAATTTGAATATTCAAAATATGCATTCATTTTACCCGATAAATCAAAAAAATCGGAGCCCTATTGGATTAATATGGTTTATCCTTCTCTCAATGCGACAGTTTTTGTTAGCTATAAACAAGCTAATGATAACATTGACACCATGATTAACGATTCAAAAAAATTTGTTTCGGAACAAATTAAAAAAGCAGATGATATCATTGAATATTATATTTTTGATTCCGTAAACCATGTATATGGAACTTCTTACGATATTTTGGGCAACCAAGTGGCATGCCCTTATCAATTTTGGATTACCGATAAAGACAAACATTTTTTTCGAGCGGCACTTTATTTTAATCACACCCCAAACAACGATTCCTTATCGCCGGTGATTGATTACATTAAAACCGATATAGTGCATCTTATGGAAACATTTAGATGGAAAAAACAATAGACTATTCGTTTTGTTTAAATATCATTTCAACGGAATTATTTCTTTGTTTAACTATCTTTTCATGTAAAGTATCTTTAAATAATTCGAGTTTATAATAAACATCTTCAAAATTTTCTACGACTGTTGATTCAACACAATTGTATGTTATCTCATTTATCAAATGCAAATCTTTGAATAAAGGAATAAAATATCGATACGTGCTTATATGTATTGGAATAACATAATCTATTCTGCCTAAAGAAGGTAAACTTTGTTTCTTTAACTGAGCCTTAAACTCTTTCCAAGATTGGATTTCATCTCCTAATTCGTCCATATCAATAAGAGGTTCCTCTTTAAAATTAAAGGATAATTGTTGAATTTTCTTCTTTTTATTTTTCATT
>CAYZQG010000181.1:0-3517 GCA_964480685.1 uncultured Lentimicrobiaceae bacterium | reverse complement strand
ATGAACAATCACAGCATACTACCAACGATTCGCTTCGAATGGAATTATATAAGAAAATGGATGCCTTGATTATGTACGATGCTCCGATAATGATTTTGTATTATGACCAAGTATTACGCTTTGTCAGAAATAATGTGGGGAATATGGAAAATAATGCCATGAATTTATTGACGTTAAAGCGAGTAAAAAAGAAAACCGCCTAATATAGTTGCCTTATTTTTTTTGCAAAACAAAAATTACCGGTTGTTTATGTAAATCAGGTAAAGGTTGTTGCCGCCATTCCGAAATGGTTTTAGTAACTATGTATTCGGATGTGAGGGTAATGTTAGCGGCAATGCTGAGTAAGGTATTTCGTTCGCAGGTAGACAAAACGGATTCAAATAATTGATTGTTGCGATAGGGGGCTTCCATAAACAGTTGTGTTTGTTGTTGCTTGCAGGAAATGTTTTCCAAAGATTGTAATTTTGCCGTTAAAGCTTGTTTGTCGGTTGGCAGATAGCCGTGAAAAGCAAAATTCTGTCCCGATAAACCGGAAGCCATCAATGCCATAAAAATGGAGGAGGCGCCGGCTAAGGGAATGATTTTTATGCCTTTTTGCTGAGCTGCCATTACCAAGTCGGCTCCGGGATCGGCAATGCAAGGAAGACCGGCTTCGGAAAGAACACCCATATTGTTGCCGTTTAAAGCGGGATACAATAAGGTGTCGCCGTTGATGGTTTTGGTGTGTTCGTTTAAAAGTTGGAAATCGCATTCATCAATGGGGAAGTCGGGGTTAATTTTGCGTAAAAAACGTCGGGCGGTTCGTAGTTCTTCAACAACAAAAAAACGGATGTTTGCTAATAGTTGATTGTTATAATCGGGAATGCAACGATTCATTTCCTCGCCACCCAATAGGGTAGGAAAAAGGTATAGGTTTCCATATTTTTGCGATGGTGTCATTATTTATAATCCGAGCTCTTGTTTTACCCAATCGTAGCCGTTTTGTTCCAATTTAATAGCAAGGTCTTTATTGCCGGTCATAGCAATTTTTCCTTCGTAGAGGATGTGTACAAAGTCGGGGACGATGTAGTCGAGTAAACGTTGATAATGAGTAATAACAAGCATAGCATTTTCGGGTGTGTGGAGTTTGTTGACACCTGAGGCTACAATGCGAAGAGCATCGATATCCAAACCGGAATCGGTTTCGTCGAGAATAGCTAATTCGGGCTCGAGCATTGCCATTTGAAAGATTTCGTTGCGTTTCTTTTCTCCTCCCGAAAAACCTTCGTTTACCGAACGATTGGATAGTTTGGCGGTCATTTCAACGACTTTCTTTTTTTCTTCCATACGGGCAAGAAATTCGGTGCCCGAAAGGGGTGGTTGATTGCGGTATTTACGTATTTCATTTAAAGATGTTCGCATAAAGTTGGTCATACTGACGCCTTGTATTTCAATGGGATATTGAAATCCGAGAAAGATGCCTTCTCTTGCACGGTCTTCGATGGATAAATCAAAAAGGTTTTTCCCTTTATAATATATTTCGCCTTGGGTTACTTTAAATACATCTCTGCCTGCAATTACAGCGGCTAAGGTGCTTTTGCCGTTTCCGTTGGGTCCCATTAAGGCATGTGTTTCGCCTTTGTTTATGGTTAAATTTACACCTTTTAATATTTCTTTATCGTTGATAGATACGTATAAATCTTTAATTTCTAATAATGCACTCATGCTTTTGTATGATAAATTATGATATGCAAAAGTACATGATTTTTTAGAATAATGCTTTTATCTTTGAAGAATAATTTTACCATCGTGGCGAAAAAGCTCCTTCAATTTGTTTTACATCAACTTTTTCAGTCGTTTGTAAAATAGAAATAATATCAAAACGGACTTCTTTAGTGCATTTTTTTATATCCATATAGAAATTGGCGGCTCGTATAATGTTTTTTTGTTGTTGTCGTGAAACAAATTCTTCGGGTTCTCCAACTGCATTGGAACTTCGGGTTTTGACTTCACAAAAAATAATATAGGTCTTATTTTCGGCAATGATGTCAATTTCCAAGTGTCCGAAATGCCAATTGCTATCGCGAATGGTATATCCTTTTTGTTGTAGGAATTCTTTGGCAAGGGTTTCGCCTTTGTTGCCCGTTTCTTTCGTATTAGTCATGTTTTTATGAATTATTTTTTTGCAAAATTACGCAAAAAAATTAGATAATATACGAATAGCAGGTGTTATTTTATTTTTTTTTATTTGTATAAAATGTTGATTGTAAATGGAATTTAAAAAAAGTAAAAAATATCGGTAAATAATAAAAATTGTAAGCGCTTTATTATTATCTTTGCAGTTCAAAAAAAAACCTTATAATTAAATTGAAAAAGAAATGAAGAAGATAGCTAATTATCGCATTTTAATTGTTTTTACACTTGTTTTACTTGCCATGTTAATTCGTTTATTTCCTCATCCGGCAAACTTTACGCCGATTGCAGCCATTGCTATTTTTAGCGGTGCTTTGTTGGGCAAGAAATGGTATGCTTTTGTAGTTCCGATGGTGATTATGTTGTTGAGCGATTTAATTATCGGTTTTCATGCTACGATGTGGAGCGTGTATTTGTCGTTTGCTTTAGTTGTTGCCTTGGGTATGGTTTTGTGTAAAAATATCCGTTTTTCAAATATATTGGTAACTTCCATTCTTTCGTCTTTATTGTTTTTTGTGATTACCAATTTTGCCTGTTTCTTACAGGGATGGTATGGTTTATCATGGGCGGGTTTGCTTGATTGTTATACAATGGCTCTTCCGTTTTTTCGCATGGAATTACTTTCTACCTTAGTGTATGCTACTGCTTTTTGGGGTGTTTATGCTTTGGTTACTAAAAAAAGTTGGGCGATTAAATAAGATAAACTATTAGTGGTCGCAATTTTATATATCGTGTAGGTACAGAGTAATGTGTGCCGAGTTGAAGAAATAATCACTGTTTTATATCTAAAATCAAAAGAAAAATTGTTTAAAACCGATTTTATCGATTAAAATATATGTTTTAATTAGCGAATGATGGGTAATCACCCGCTGATTTTTTTATGGAAATTTTTTATCCATAGACCTAACAGGTTTTTAAAATCTATATAAATTCTTTGTGTCCTTTGTGCTAAAAAGTGTAATTTCGCAAAATAAAACATTAAAATTGGCACAGGATTTTGAGTAGTCCTAAAGAAGAATGACCATCGGTTGCTTTTTATTTCTTTTGTTGCTTAGCATGTTTCATCTTTCCCCTCTATGTTTAACACTCTCCCCAAAAACTAAGAATAGAATCTTTTCGGTACAATTTATTCTTTTGTAATTTTTACAACGGTTCGGCGGTTTTGTTGGCGACCTTCTTGCGTATTGTTCGAGGCAATGGGTTGTGTATCGCCATAACCTTGTACGGTAAGTCTCTTCTCGTGAATGCCTTTGCTTATTAAATAGGTTTTAACGGCTTTGGCTCTGTTAAGTGAAAGGGAAAGGTTGGATTCGGAGCTGCCAACATTGTCGGTATGACCGGAAAT
>CAYZQG010000180.1:0-3569 GCA_964480685.1 uncultured Lentimicrobiaceae bacterium | reverse complement strand
ATGAAGATGATGATTTAATTATCATTAATAAAGAGGCTGGTATGGTGGTGCATCCGGCATTCGGTAATTATACCGGTACCTTGGTCAATGCCTTGAGCTTTTATTTTGGCGATAAACGCAAAGAAGACGGTACTCCTCAAAATCCATACATGGTGCATCGCATTGATAAAGATACTTCCGGCATTATGATTGTTGCAAAAAACGACTATGCTCAAGCTAAATTAGCTTCTCAATTTTATTATCATACCATTGATCGTCGCTATCAAGCACTCGTTTGGGGCGATATGAATGAAGACGAAGGAACGATTGAAAGTTATATCGGTAGAAGCGATGCCGACCGCAGGGTGATGGATGTCTTTTTCGATTCCGATAAAGGTAAATATGCCATTACTCATTGGAAAGTATTGGAACGCTTCGGCTATGTTACCTTGATTGAATGTAAGCTGGAAACCGGTCGTACCCATCAAATTCGAGCTCACATGAAACATCTCGGTCATCCCTTGTTCAACGATTTTGTCTATGGTGGAAATCGTATCTTAAAAGGTACCGTTTTTACCAAATACAAACAGTTTGTTAAAAATTGTTTCTCCCTCATGCCTCGACAAGGACTGCATGCTAAAAGTTTGAAATTTACCCATCCGCTTACCGATGAAGTTATGTTTTTCGATTCCGAAATCCCCGCCGATATGCAAGCCGTTATTGATAAATGGAGAGATTATTCCGTCCATAAAATGTATGTGGAAGATATAGATTTATTTTACGATGTGTAAAACAATGAAATAGTGAAACTTATTTTTTTCTTCTTTTCTTCTTTTTCGTGCTTTTTTCGTGTACTTTTGCATCGGGAAACTTGCGTATAAATTGCTTTTAACGACATGGTATATAAGACAAAAGGTATTATTCTGCATAAAATCATGCATGCCGATAACAAAATGATTGTCCACGTATTTACCGCCGAATTCGGCCCGAAATCCTATATGCTGCATTTCTCATTACGCAAAGATAAAAAGAAACAAATGGCTACCTTGCTGCCTTTAGCCGTTGTGGAATTGTTGGCGGAACAAAAACAAGCTTCTTCGCTCGAATATGTAAAAGAAATTCACCTCATTCATACGTGCAATCCCTATTGTTTTGATGTGATGAAATCGAGTGTAACCCAATTTTTAAATGAAATTCTAAACAAAATATTGTGGCAATGCGGTAGCGATAAACAACTCTTCAATTTTATTGAAAATGCTTTCATTGAATTCGATTCCCATGATTTTATTCCCGATTTTCATGTCCGTTTTCTGCTTCATCTCACCGAATACTTAGGCTGTTTTCCCGATAATAATTATTCCGAAAAACAAGCTTCCTTTAATTGTCGTATGGCTCGTTTTGATGACGATTGTGCTCAAAGTCTTGAAGATGCCGAAACCAATTTATGGTTACATGTTTTACTCAAACAGGGCTTAATCCCCGATAATCCGCAATTAATTGTTCCCTACGCTATACGAAACCGACTGTTGAAACTTATATTAATGTATTATACCGAACACGTTACAAACTTGACGGGATTAAAATCCCAAGAAATTTTACACACAGTATTACGAAATTAACACATTCATGGCAACATTAAAAAGAGATTTAAGCAATGTAGAAACGCTATTTCCCGATAGTTTTTCTTCCGAACAAAAAGCTGCATGCAAAACTTTATTTTATAAGAAATTATCCCTATCGGCACATGCTGCCTATCAAGGTAAAATGCAAACGGTGTTGAAAGTTCCTATCGAAGGACTGAATTGGTTTAATGTGTGGTACACGCCGGGTGTGTCGAAAATTTCGACAAGCATACGCGAAAACAACGATGCCTCGTTTGAGCTGAGCAACCGTAAAAATTTGGTGGCGATTGTAAGCGACAGTACCCGCGTTTTGGGCGACGGCGATTGCACCCCTCCGGGCGGTTTGGGTGTGATGGAAGGTAAAGCTATGCTGATGAAATATTTGGGCGGAGTTGATGCCACTGCTTTGTGTATCAACAGCCGTGACGAGAAAGGAGAACCTGCTGCCGATAAAATTATAGATTTTGTAAAAATGGTGCAACCGAGTTTCGGTGCCATTAACCTGGAAGATATTTCGCAACCCAATTGCTATAAAGTGCTCGATGTATTACGCAACGAATGTTCCATCCCCGTTTGGCACGACGATGCACAGGGAACTGCATGCGTTACTTTAGCAGGTCTTATCAATGCATTGAAACTTGCCAATAAGAAATTAGAGGACTGTAAAATAATTCTTTACGGTGCCGGTGCTGCCAACACAAGCATTGCCCGTTTGTTGATAGCCGATGGTGCCGATGCCCGCAAAATGATTCTTTTTGATGTGGACGGTAGCTTACACGACCAACGGAACGATTACCGAAACGATGCCCGTTTTTATCCCCAATGGGAATTGTGTAAAATTACCAATCCCCACCATATTGAAAGCGAAGAAGATGCTTTTCAAGATGCCGATGTGTTGATTGCTCTTTCCAAACCCGGTCCCGATACCGTTAAACCCGCATGGATTAGCCGAATGGCTGCTAAAGCCGTGGTGTTTGTGTGTGCCAATCCCGTTCCCGAAATTTATCCTTATAAAGCCAAAGAAGCAGGTGCTTTTATTGTGGCTACGGGTAGGGGAGACTTTCCTAATCAGGTGAATAACTCCATTTGCTTCCCTTCTATTTTAAAAGGTACCTTGTTGGTCTCAGCACGTAAAATTACCGATACCATGGCAATTTGTGCCGCTCATTCCATTGCCGCTTTTGCCGAAAAACGCGGCATCTCGCCCGAAAATATTATGCCCACTATGATGGAAAGCGATGTCTTTCCTCACGTGGCTGCCGATGTGGCAATGCAAGCTATTCGAGAGGGTGTGGCACTATCCCCAAAAACTTGGGACGAAGTATATTTATTGGCTAAAAAAGACATTGACGAAACTCAACGCATGAGCGAACTATTGCTGAAAAACAATTTCATACACCTTTTAGATGACAATCTCTTGCACGAAGCCCTGCAGTTTGCCATTAATAATGTGTAGAAAAAGGGGAGAAGTAAAGGAATTTGGATTCTTTGTTATGGTTAATGTCAAAAGAATATGGTTAAAGATCTGTATCTTCTGATTTTTATTTGTTTCTTGCTTTTACAAAAGTACTCTTTTTTATTTGCTATCAGAAACCACACGAAAGCCAATAGTGTAGCCACTGGTCTCCGGTTCGCTAGTGCTGCGATACGCACATTGACAAAAGAGAGCAACGCTTGCCCAGCTACCACCACGGTACACTTGCCGCTTACCGGATGCAGGACCTTTAGGATTTGTTTGTGCATCGCTTGGATATGTTCCGTACCAATCACTACACCATTCATACACATTACCGTGCATATCGTACAAGCCTCGGGCATTGGGAGCAAAACTGCCTACCGGCATTGTTTTGCCTCTATTTACGCCCTTGTTACAGCCCTCCATAGGGAAATTTCCATTATAATTGGCTTGTTTGGCACTTAAACAAATGCTTGTATTAAAATGGGTGGTAGTTCCCGCTCGGCACGCAT
>CAYZQG010000179.1:0-3570 GCA_964480685.1 uncultured Lentimicrobiaceae bacterium | reverse complement strand
AAAGGATACGGCGAACATCAACCGAGAACATTGGAAAAAGATGTTGTTTCACGCGGTTTTACCTTTAAAAAAGGAACCGTCTTAACACCCGAATACATTAAAAGTTTACCCGATCGAAAACAACAAGAAGCTGCTCACGATTTGAATCGCAGAACGGAAATGAAAATTGTAAGTTTGGATTTAAAGCAGTAAATCTATTCACCTAAAGATAATTAATCTACAATAATCATATAAAACAATTTCTTTCTCTTGTTGTTGTATAAAATACAGAAACAAAAAATAAAATTTGTATGGGTAATAAAGATAAAATATCTATAATACGTTCATCAGCTGCCGAATATTTAACTTTTATAGCAGCCGGAGGCAATGGAGGTGTAAATGCTATCTATGCCGATGAAAATGTATGGCTCACACAGAAGATGATGGGAATACTTTATGATGTTGAAACACATACTATTAATTATCATTTAAAAAAAATATTTTCCGATAGTGAATTGGAAGAAACTTCAGTTATTCGAAATTTTCGAATAACTGCTTCCGATGATAAAGTATATGATACCAAACATTATAATCTTTCTGCAATTATTGCTGTTGGATATAAAGTGAATTCGGAACGTGCCGTACAATTTCGCAAATGGGCTACCCTTGTAATAGAAACCTTTACAATCAAAGGTTTTGCAATGGATGACGAACGATTAAAAAACAATGGTTCCATTTTAAGTAAACAATATTTTGAAGAACAACTACAACGTATTCGTGAAATACGTCTTTCGGAACGAAAATTCTACCAAAAAATCACAGATATTTACGCAACATCCATTGATTACGATATAACAGCACAAGCCACTAAACGTTTTTTTGCCATCGTACAAAATAAATTACACTGGGCAATTACAGGTCAAACTGCCGCTGAAATTATCAGTCTGAGAGCCGATAGTACCAAAGCGAATATGGGTTTGACTACTTGGACAGATGCCCCAAAAGGTAAAATTCAAAAATTTGATGTAAGCATTGCAAAAAATTATCTTACAGAAAACGAAATGGGACAATTACAACGTTTAGTATCAGCTTATTTGGATTTAGCTGAAGATATGGCAATTCGTCAAATTCCGATGACAATGCAAGACTGGGAGATTCGCCTCAATCGTTTTATTGAAGCTACCGATCGTGAAGTACTGCAGGATGCAGGTAAAGTTACCGCTGAGATTGCAAAAGCACATGCTGAAACTGAATTTGAAAAATATCGTATTGTTCAAGATCGCATGTTTGTAAGTGATTTCGATGCTTTAATTAATATAATTATTCCTGCACAAAACCCTGACCAATTAACTGAAAATGAATAAAATTTAAAAATTAAATAACCATCCCTTCCCACGATTTGAATCGCAGAACGGAAATGAAAATAATAAGTTTGGATTTTAAGCAGTAATAATTTACTTTCTATTATTTTCCTGAGATAGAACGCCGATATTGCAGATTAAAACTGATTTTGTGCTTTTATTCGTGTATTCGTGGCAATTTATAACGATACCCTACGGATAACGGACAAAAGATAGTTTTTTCGGTCTTTACACGTTCGTACTTTGAAAGTAGATTTTTTTGTGTTCTTAGCGAAAAAAAATGTATTTTTGCATGTTAATTTTAAAAATACTAATTTATTAAATTCAAAAAAATGAAGCGTAACATTTTTATCATTTTATTTGCAAGTTGCTGTTTCTTACTATCTTGTTTTACTGTCAAGGCACAATCGGAGTTGACGGTACCTACCGATCAACAAATGAAAAACTTTTTAATTGAAAAAGGAACCGGCATTGCTTGCGGATCTTGTCCCGAAAAAGCGGAAAAATGCATGGAAATCATCAATTCTCATCCCAAAGGAAGAGGTATGATGATATTGTATCACTTTGGACCGGATGCTCGTCCGCAATCGGGTCAATTACATGTGGATTATAAAACCGAATACGGAGATTCTATTTGTACGCCTACATGGCCCTTTTATTTGAATATGATGGTCAACCGAAAAGATCGCGGTGCTCCTTACGGTTCAACATTTATCATTGCCACCGGCAACGACCAAGTAACACCCGAATGTGCAGCGCTTGTAGTTGAAAACTCTCCCGTAAATTTAGCTATGTCTTCCTCTTACAATGCAAGCACTCGAACCATAACCGTCAATGTAAAAGCATATTATACGGCAAACAGTGTTACATCTTTAAATTATTTACAAGTAGCCATTACCGAAGACTCGATTATCGGACCTCAATATGTTTCTCCTTCTTGGAATTACAGTTATGTTCATAATGATATGTTTAGAGCCAATATTAACGGATTTTCGGGCGATCCCATAACGACTACTACACAAGGAACAACCGTTTCGAAAACATATACCTATATCGTTCCTCAAAAATTTGGAACAGAATCGGATACAACTACTTGGGTAACTCCAAATGTAAATCATTTTAATTTAACGGTTTATATGACCGAAGATTTATACGGCGAAAACGATTTGTTTGGTAAAATTCAAAATACCTTACGTGTACCTCTCGGACAATCGGGGCATACAAGCATTACCGAAACAGCACAAATTTCCCACTTTGAATTATATCCCAATCCATCCAAAGGAATGATTACCTTGACTTCACAAGAAACATCTCCGCGTTTGGTTCGCATACTTGATTTGACCGGAAAAGTTGTTTTTGAACAGGAAAATATACAATCTCCTTCTGTAAATTTTGATGTTTCCTCATTATGCAATGGATTATATCTTGTACAAGTACAATCGAATAAAGGAATTTCAACGCAAAAAATCGTACTTCAAAAATAATGAAGACTTTTATATCCACGCTATTATGCCTGATATTTTCATACAATCTTTATTCTCAGCATTTAATTCTTCGCGATAAAAAAGGGAAACAGGTAAACAATGATACGGTGGAAGTACTATTTTATCCCACCGGAAATCATGGCTGGACAGAGATAACATCGGAAATTTATATCGAAAACACTTCTAACGACACCTTGGCTGTCGGATTTAGAAAAGTGCAATACAATCCGATTAAAGCTCAAGAATATCATTCTTTTTGTTTTGCCGGTTTTTGTTTTGACAGTTCCACATATATAGCTCCTTATCCGACAATTATTCTTCCAAAAGCCATTGATTCGTCTTTTTCGGGTCATTATCGTTTCGATGATCTTTTGCATGAACCGGGAACGTATTTGGTTTCATATCATTTTTATAATGTAAACGATAGCTTGGATACGGCAAACGTGTATGTAATTTATAACACATTACATCAAGTTGAAATAGAAGAAAATACGGCAGAAATAAGTAACTTAAACGCTTTTCCCAGTCCGGCAATTGACCAAATTACCATTGCTTATCAATTACCCAATAATAGCGAAGATTATTATCTGTTTGTTACCAATGTTTTTGGACAATGTATCTATCAACAAAGCTTACATCAAGAAAATGAAACAATTAGTATAAATACAAAAGGATGGACTTCGGGAATGTATGTGTATAGAATAGTCCGAAACAATAAAACTATAGTTGGTAAGAAATTTTTGATT
>CAYZQG010000178.1:0-3601 GCA_964480685.1 uncultured Lentimicrobiaceae bacterium | reverse complement strand
TTGAAACAAATTGTTTTTATGTTTAGCAAGTAAAATCAAGGGTAAAGAAGATGCTAATAATTGAAAAGGAACATTATTTATATTAAATCCGAAATAATAAGCTAAAAAAATATAGAATGCTTCTTCTTGATTTTGTTTATTATTTTGAATTATATTGGAAACAAAACTCGTTTTTTCTTCCAATCTGTCAATCATTAATCTATCCATCCATGCAAATAAACGAAAAGAATCAACTTGGGTAAATTGATTTTTACAGGCAATGGCTTCTTGTGAAAACATATAGGAATGATAGGTTTCTAACACTTTTAAAGGAATCAAGGGTTTCATTTCAAGGGTTGGCACAGTTCCTTTATTGGCTAAAGTAATCTCTTTATCATGTTCATAGACAACATGCAAAACAATATTATTGTATCCATTATCGTTTTGATGATTATGCTTATACCAGTCGGAAGATTTAACATGAATTTCCACACAACCAATCCATAAAGTTTCGTCTATGGTTATTTTAACATTATAAAAATCGGGACCGCTGTTAAAGTTTTGTTCACCGACGGATAGAATAACCAATTTCTCTCCGGAGGTAGATAAACACTGCGTTAAATCAAATAATTTATGTTGCCATATATATTGTAGTAATTTTTCATCCATAATTATTTTTTTAGAATAAAAAAGGCTACCCAAAGGCAGCCTTTTTTATTGATTCTCAAACTGTTATTAGTTTGCTGGAGCTGCTTCAGGTTGAGCAGGAGCTTCTTCTGTTGTAGCGGGAGCTGCTTCTGGTTGAACAGGAGCTACTTCTTCTGTTACTGCTTCTTCTGCAACTGCTGGTTCTTCTGCCGGTTTATTGTTGCATGCTACGAAAACCATTCCTGCAACAACTAATAATGCCATTAATTTTTTCATACTAGTATAAAATTAAATTGTTATAAAATATTTTTATTTATGTGATGCAAAAATATTATTTTATTTTTTATTAAAATCAAAAATAAATATTTTTTTTTAATTATTTTTTTTATATCTATTCTATTGTTTGTCAAATAATTAAATTTGATAATCTTTCCCAACTAATTGATTTTATAAGAATAATAGATTTTATTAGGAAAAAAAATGGAATATATTTTTCGTTTATTTTAATAAAAATTTGATTTCATTTAGTTTCATCAGTGCTTCAACAGGAGTTAAGGTATCCAAATTGATATTTAAAATATCTTCTTTTATTTGAACAAGCACAGGATCGTCGAGTGTGATAAAACTTAACTGTAGTGATTGGTCTTTTTTAGAATTAACGAGTTTTTTATTTAACTCTTCATGTTCCGAACGTTCTAATTTATGCAAAACATCATCTGCTCTTCGCAATACTTCGGGGGGCATTCCTGCCATACGAGCAACGTGTATTCCAAAACTATGTTCGGTTCCGCCATGTGCTAATTTTCGAAGGAAAATCACCTTATTATTAAACTCTTTTACGGTTACATGAAAATTCTTAATTCGTTTCAACGTATCCGCCATTTGATTTAATTCATGGTAATGCGTAGCAAACAACACTTTCGCACGTGCTGCCGGATGTTCGTGTAAAAATTCGGTAATTGCCCATGCAATCGAAATACCGTCATACGTACTGGTTCCTCTACCGATTTCATCCAACAAAATCAAACTTCGGTTTGATATATTATTCAGAATACTGGCAGTTTCGTTCATTTCGACCATAAAAGTTGATTCTCCCGATGAAATATTATCGGAAGCTCCCACACGCGTAAAGATTTTATCTACAAGACCAATAGAAGCTTCTTCAGCCGGAACAAACGAACCGATTTGTGCCATTAAAACAATTAATGCCGTTTGGCGCAACAAAGCAGATTTCCCCGACATATTAGGACCGGTAATAATTATAATTTGTTGTTTTTCATTATCCAAATACATATCGTTTGCAATATATTTTTCTCCTGTAGGTAGTTGTGTTTCAATAACAGGGTGTCGTCCGTTTTTAATATCCAAACAATAGCTTTCATTAATAATTGGTCTGATATAATTATTATTAACGGCAACCGAAGCAAAAGCATGTAAAACATCTAAGCGAGCAATTAATTGAGCATCCATCTGTATAGGTTGAATATAATCCAACATACTTAATATCATCTCGTTAAATATTTTTTGCTCCAAAGCAAGTATTTTATCTTCCGCTCCCAGAATTTTTGTTTCGTATTCTTTTAATTCTTCGGTAATATAGCGTTCGGCATTGGTCAAGGTTTGTTTTCTAATCCATGTTTCGGGAACTTTATCTTTGTGTGTATTCGTAACTTCAAGATAATACCCAAAGACATTATTATATCCTATTTTCAACGAAGTAATACCTGTTTTTAACGTTTCCTCTTTTTGAATATTCAACAAATAATCTTTCCCTGAAAAAGCAATGGCTCGTAATTCATCCAATTCCATATTAACACCATCTTTAATCACCCCTCCTTTATGGATAAGTGCCGGTGCTTCGGGTTGAATGGTTTGCTCAATACAATTTCGCATACTCAAGCATGGATTTATTTGTTCGCTAATCTTACGTATATAATTGTTGGAAATTGATTCACATTGTTTTTTTATATTTTCAACAGCATATAATGATCGTTGGATTTGAACAAGCTCACGAGGTGAAATTCTTGAAACAGCTACTTTTGAAATTAATCGTTCCAAATCGCCTATTAATTTTATGTGAGAAGCTATTGCTTGTGAAAATTCCGTATTTCGAATAAGCAATTCCACTATTTCATGTCTTTCCTCAATAAGAATTTTATCTTTTAGCGGCAGCAAAATCCATTTTCTTAACATTCTTGAACCCATGGGCGACAAAGTATGATCTAGAATATCTAATAACGTAACGGCATTTGCATTATTTGAATCCAATAATTCTAGATTTCGTATAGTAAATTGGTCCAACCATACATAGTGATCTTCTTCAATACGCGTGATTTTAGTAATATGACTAACATTTGTATGCTGTGTTTCAAATAAATAATGCAATGCTGCTCCGGCAGCTATTAAACCATGAGGAATATTCTCTACTCCAAACCCTTTAAATGATTGAACTTGAAAATGTTTTAATAAAATATCGTTAGAGAAATCGAAGGTAAATACCCAATCGTCGAAAGTAGTACATAATAATTTATCTCCAAACAACTGTTTAAAGATAGGTAGTTTACTTTTTTCTACAACGACTTCACTGGGTTTAAAACTTTGTAATAATTTTTCAATGTAATCCGTATTGCCTTGTGCTATATAGAACTCGCCGGTAGAAATATCTAAAAACGATATGCCTGATTGTTTATCGGCAAGATAAACACTTGCTAAGAAATTATTTTGTCTTGTTTCTAAAATTTTATCATTGTAAGACACTCCGGGCGTTACCAATTCGGTAACACCACGTTTTACAATTGTTTTAGCTAATTTCGGGTCTTCCAATTGATCGCAAATAGCAACACGTAAGCCTGCACGAACCAATTTAGGCAAATACGTATCCAAGGCATGATGAGGAAATCCGGCTAATTCGACCGATGAAGCAGCCCCATTTGCTCTTCGAGTCAAAACAATATCTAAAATCTTAGAGGTTTTT
>CAYZQG010000177.1:0-3635 GCA_964480685.1 uncultured Lentimicrobiaceae bacterium | reverse complement strand
GTGTAATGGTAGCACTGCAGTTTTTGGTACTGCCTGTCTAGGTTCGAATCCTGGTTGGTCAACAAGTTTACCTTAAGGTGAGCGTATTTAAGAGATATTTTTACAAAGGAGGAACAAGGAGTTTTCTCCTTTTTTAATAATATAAAAAACGATATGCGTACAATAAATAACGATTTGATTACTAATTTAGTTAATGATATGATCCGTGATACGGACCTCTTTATTACCGAAATTAAAATCAAAAAAGATAATGTTATCTATGTCTTTTTGGATGGTGATAAGGGGGTTACTATTGATCAATGTATTCAAGTAAGCCGGTATGTTGAGAAAAATCTTGATCGTGATAAAATTGATTTTGAACTCAATGTCTCTTCCTTTGGTATCGGAAGACCCTTGATTTTATTCCGTCAATTTAAAAATGCTATCGGTAAATCGTTATGTGTTAAGTTTAAAGATGAAAGTAAATGCAGCGGTAAGTTGATCGAAGCCTTTGAAGATAAACTGATGTTAGAAATAAAAGGAATCAAAAAAAATCCTTCTTCTATCCGTGAAATTCCAATGCAAGATATAAAAGAAGCCAAAATTGAAGTGGTATTTAATAAAAATTAATGATATACTAAGATGAAAGAAGATTTGAATTTAATAGAATCGTTTTCCGAATTTAAAGAATTAAAAAACATTGATAGGGAAACATTCATGTTTATTTTGGAAGATATTTTCAAACACATGTTATTAAAAAAATACGGTCTTACTGCCAATGTAAACGTGATTGTAAATGTTGATAAAGGCGATGTTGAATTTCAACGATGGTTGGAAATCGTTGAAGACGGCAACTTAACCGACCCAACCACTCAAATTGAATTATCGGATGCTATTAAAATTGAACCCGATTTTGAAGTAGGCGAAGAAGTGTGTGAAAAAATTAAATTACAGGATTTTGGTCGTAGAGAAATTTTATCCTTACGTCAAAATTTAGCTGCCAAGCTAATGGAATACGAAGGAGATATTATCTATCAAAAATATAAAAATCGCGTTGGAGAAATCGTTTCCGGTACCGTTCATCAAGTATTTAAAAAAGAAATTATGCTTTTAGATGAAGAAGGTATTGAAATGATGTTGCCTAAAACCGAACAAATAACCGGCGATTTTTATAAAAAAGGCGATCCTATTCGTGCCGTTGTTATCAAAGTTGAGCCTAAGATAAATTCATCGTATATTGTTGTTTCTCGCACATCTCCCGTTTTTCTGGAACGTTTAATGGAAGAAGAAATTCCCGAAATTTACGATGGATTGATAATGATTAAAAATATTGTGCGTGTACCCGGCGAAAGAGCTAAAATAGCCGTTGAAACCTACGACGACCGTATTGACCCCGTAGGAGCTTGCGTTGGTATGAAAGGCGTTCGTATTCATGGCATTGTAAGAGAACTTAGAAATGAAAATATTGATGTTATTAATTTTACTACCAATAATGTATTGTATATTTCCCGTGCGTTAAGTCCGGCTAAAATTACCAGCATCGAATTAAACGAAGCTACTAAAAGTGCTCATGTCTTTATGAAACCTGATCAAATTTCGTTAGCTATCGGTAAAGGCGGTAGTAATATTAAATTGGCAAGTAAGTTGACAGGCTATGAAATTGATATTTTCCGTAACGATGTTATTGATGAAGAAGACGTTGAATTACAAGAATTTTCCGATGAAATTGATCAATGGATACTCGATGCATTTAAAAACATCGGTTGTTATACCGCTAAAAACGTACTCGAAATAAGCCGAGAAGAACTCATTCGACGTACCGACCTTGAAGAAGAAACCGTAGATGAAGTGCTTCGCATTATCAAAGCGGAATTTGAACAATAAGCCTTCGATAGGTCATTAAATTATTGAATGTTAAATAAAGTATTTTATGTCAGAAGAAAAGAAAATAATACCAAGATTAGGAAAAGCAGCTAAAGAATTTAATATCGCTACTTCTACCATTGTCGAATTCTTAAAAGAAAAAGGATTCGTGGTGGAAAATAATGATAATACAAAGCTGACTCCCGAATTATATGATCTTATCAATCAGAAATATAAATCGGACAAAGACGTAAAAGAAGAATCAAAAAAAATCGAAATAGGTAGCGGTTTAAAAACTGTTTCTTCTCCTTCTGATACGAATAAAGAAGAATCGTTAAAGGAAATAGAATCGGATAAAAAGGAAATCATTGTTAAACGACCTACTCAAATCGAAAAATCGGAAACCGAAGTAGTTGTTGATAAAGTAATACAAGAAGAACCCGATTTTAAGGTAGATAAAAAACAAGGATTGAATGTAATCGGTAAAATTGATTTGTCGGCTTTAAACAAACCTAAAAAGAAAGTCGAAAAAATTAAAGAAATCGAAGTTGAAACGCCTGTCCTTGACCCCGAAGTGGTTCCTATCAAGGAAGAAGTAATAACTATCATTGAAACAACGCAAGAACCTGTTGAACAAGCTATCGAAGAGCCTGTAGAGGTAATCATAGAAGAAGACATTGAACCGATTACCGAAAAAGAGGAAGAAATAGCGGAGCCTATAATCGAAGATGTTGAAGAAGAGGTTGAGGATGAAATTGTAGAAGATAAAGAAGAAACCGAAGAAGAATCGGAAGTTATAGAAGACAATACCTCCTTTTACAATTCGGAAGACGAAAATTTACTTGAGAAAAAAGAACCCGAAAAAATGGAACTACGCGCTCCTAAAATTGGAAGCGGTCCTACTGTTGTCGGGAAAATCGATTTAAAAGGACTAAACACTTTAACCAAACCTAAAAAGAAAACCAAAGAAGAGTTAAAGAGAGAGAAGAAAGAAAAACGCGATAAAGAACTTGAACAGAAAAAACTGCAATTCGAAGCAAAAAAAGCCGAACAGTCTTCCGAAAAAAGTAGTGTTTCTAAGTTTATTAAAGCCGATAATAACGATAAATCCACTGTTTTAGAATTATCGGAAACAGCGGTTTCTCCTAAAAATGTTTGGAAGAAAAAAACTACCAATGAACTTGAGGAGGATGATGATAAAAAAGGTAAAATTAAACGGAAACGTATAAAAACTTCCTATAATAAAGAATCCGATTTATCTACATTGGGCGAATTCGGCGATGGAATAAAAAAACGTAAAGATAAAAGTATTGTACTTAAAGGTGCTCATAAAACAGATTTTACGGAAGAGGAAATCGAAAAACAAGTAAAGAAAACTTTGGCTCGTTTGGCTCCGTTGGGGAAAACAAAATCATCGAAATACAGAAAAGAAAAACGAGAACATATTCAACACGAAATTTTTGAAGCACACGAACGCTCCGAACAAGAAAAGAATATTCTGAAAGTAACCGAATTTATTACTGCCAATGAATTGGCTAATATGATGAATATTCCGGTTACTCAAATTATTTCAACGTGTATGAGTATTGGACTTGCCGTGGCTATCAACCAACGTCTCGGTGCCGAAACCATCTCCATATTAGCGGATGAATTCGGATATAAAATTCAATTTGTAGGTTTGGATGACGATGAAAAAGAAGAAGAAATTGATATGAATCCTGCCGAGCTTGTTGAACGTTCGCCCATTGTTACCGTTATGGGACACGTTGATCATGGGAAAACATCCTTACTCG
>CAYZQG010000176.1:0-3669 GCA_964480685.1 uncultured Lentimicrobiaceae bacterium | reverse complement strand
TTTCTCTCCCTATTACCACTCTCTAAATGATGTTTACACAAATTGCAATTTTAACTATATGAAAGAAATCGCCAAACTAAATTTTGCAATGCTCTATCATCATAGTATCGAAAAAGTATATCCCGATTATATTGAAGAACAACATACAACATTGTCTAACATCAAACTTTATCCAAATCCTGCCAATAATCAAACGAACATTCTTTTTAATATAAACAAAACCACTGAAATAAGCATTTCACTAACCGATATGATGGGGAAAGAAATCCTACAGATCCCCGCTCAAACATTCCTAAATGGGAATCATAACGTGCTTATAAATTGTCAGAATTTTTCAGCAGGGATGTATTTTTGTACGTTAATATCCAATGGTAATACGGAAACCATTCCATTAATTATAAAAAAGTAACATAAAACATACATCCCCAATCAATATTTCAACCATATCTGCGTTAAAGAAAAATAAATTCAATTATCAATAATTATAAAACGTTTATTTCATGACAGAAAATTCAACACCAACGAATTCAGGGTTTAACATTCTTGTATTGATAATCAAAAATTGGAAAACATTATTAATTGTCGGTATAATTGCGGCAGTTGTATCATTTTTTTTATCAACCCCGATTTTTATCAAACCAAAATTTAAATCATCGGTCGTAATGTTTTCAACCTCCAGCAATGCTGTTTCTCAGCTTATATTAGCTGAAGGCAATTACAACGAATTTTTAGATATAACTCAATTCGGCAACGATGCTCATATAGAACAAATGATACAAATTTTAAATTCAAGAGAAATAAAAGATCATATCATTAATAAATTCAATTTAATTACCCATTACGGCATTGATACTACAAACAAATATTGGAAATCAAAACTCTATAAATTCGTTAAAGACAACGTACAATTTAGTCGTACCGATAATCTCGCCGTTCAAATAACAGTTGAAGACACCGATCCTATAATGGCAGCCGATATGGCAAATGAAATAGCCGAATATTATGATACGTTGAAAAGACAAATTGTACAACAACGTTCTATCGAAGCCTTTGAAGTATTAAAAAACGAAATGAAACTCACCGATGAACATATTATGGACTTAACGGATTCATTATCCCGTATTATGAGTCATGGAATTTACGATTACGAATCTCAATCTGAAAGACTTACACAGCAATATGCCATTGAATTGGTTAAAGGAAATACAGCAGGTATAAAACGCATTAAAGATGAATTAATGATATTGGAAAAATATGGTCCTATTTACGTTTCGGTAAGAGACCGTTTGTTTTATTTAAAAGAAGCACAAAAATTATATCAAGAAAAATATCAAAATGCACGTGTAGATGCTTCCTATTCATTACCGCAGAAATTTGTGGTTGAAAAAGCCGTTCCCTCCGACAAAAAATCATATCCTAAAAAAATGATGATAACGTTAGTAACGACAATATGTGTCCTGCTATTTACTTTGTTTCTACTTATATTTCAAGAAAATATAAAAAATGGCTTTTCCGAAATAAGCAATCAACTACAAAAAAAAGAATAAGTTTCACTTTCAAAAATGCAACATTCATGGTTTCATAAAATAGTTGATTTTCTAAAAAAAGAAAAGAAACAAATTTCGATAATATCTGCATCCATAGTATTTACTATAGTTTGCGGCATAGGTATAAAACACCAAATATTCTGGATTCCTTATACGGTTTTTGGTTTATTTGTCATTTATTTGCTGTTTTTTAAAATGGATACATTATTGTATCTAATTGCTTTTCTTACCCCTATTTCGGTCAACATAAAAGAAAATATGCCGACTCTAAATTTCGGATTATCTTTCCCAAGCGAAGCATTGATGGTAGCTCTAATGCTGGTTTTCTTAGCCCGCATAGTGTATGAAAACAAATATACTTTAGCCATTACTAAACATCCTATTACACTTGCCATTCTGTTTTATTTGGTTTGGATGTTTATTACCTCGGTTACCAGTACTATTCCGTGGGTTTCGTTTAAATTTCTTTTAAGTAAATTATGGTTTATCATTCCTTCATATTTCTTTTTAAGTCAATTGGTTGAAAAAAATTATCAAAAAAGCATCACGTTCTTTTTAAGCTATGCATTAGGATTATCGGTTATTGTAGTCCGAACTACCATAAAACACATCCTATTGGGTGATGTAGAAAAAGTGAGTAATTGGGTAATGAGTCCCTATTACAACGACCATACAGCCTATGGTGCCGTACTTGCTTTTTTTGTGTGTATTCTTGGTTGTATGTTGTTTTTACCGGCTATCTCCAAAAAACAACGTTTTTTAGCTGCTATTATGCTTATTATTATGAATGTAGGCTTATACCTTTCTTTCAGTAGAGCTGCTTGGTTAAGTGTTTTAATATCTTTAAGCGTTTTCTTTTTATTACTTTTTAAAATTAAAATGAGAAGCATTTTGTTGTTTTGTGCCGGCTTTCTAATTCTTATATTTACCTTTCAATCTACTATTTTACGTCAATTAAATAAAAACGAACAAGAATCGTCAAACAATGTTATAGAACATTTTCAATCAAGCACAAATATTTCTTCCGATGCATCCAATGTAGAACGTTTAAATCGTTGGACATCGGCAATACGTATGTTTAAAACCAAACCTATTTTCGGATATGGACCGGGAACTTATCAATTTTCATACGCTCCCTTTCAACGATCAAAATTCAGAACTATCATCACAACTAATTCGGGAAATGGAGGAAATGCTCATAGCGAATATCTCGGGCCACTCTCCGAATCGGGCTTATTCGGCATGCTAAGTATTGTAGTGCTTATTTTTATTTGTTTACGAAAAGGTATTTATATTTTTCATCACGAAAAAGATAAAAATATACGTATTCTCAGTTTAATGTGCACATTAGCTTTAATCAGTTATTTTGTTCACGGTTTCTTAAATAATTTTTTAGACACCGATAAATTAGCCGTACCCGTCTTTGGAGCCATGGCAGTTATCACAGCTTTAGATGTATTTAGAAAAAGAAAATTAAAAACGGAAATATATGACAACGCATAATCAAACTAAGTATCTATTAAGTATTTTACTAATATTTTGTATATCAGTATTTTTAACTTCATGTCATAAAAATGGCTTTACCGTTAAAGGCAAATTTACTTCCGGCAAATACGATATATGTATGTTAGATGAAATCCTGCCAAATGACATCATTACAAAAGACACTATTTTACTTATAAATAACACCTTCTCATATTTTGTCCCTTGTACTGAAAAAGGTTTTTATCGCATTCGTTTTGCCGATACGGTTTATATCACTTTTATTGCCGGTGATAAAGATAATATGCTGTTGGAAGCAAATTTATCCGATATTAAAAATACTCAGAAAATTTCCGGAAACGAAGAATCAGCCCTTTTTTTAGAAGTAAACAAGAGAGTGAATGAAATGTATTTGATTACCGATTCACTGACTAAAATTTTCGTACAATACAAAAACACGGATCATTTTGATAGTGTGCGTGTACAATTAGATTCATGTTATTATTATAATTTCATTCGTGAGTTTAATTACGATAATAAAAAACAAACAATATTTCAGACTAAAAGATGGGATATTAAACGGATTGCCATACTTAATTATTTTTTTCATACCACTTGCTTGGTATATGATTGTAAAGGA
>CAYZQG010000175.1:0-3687 GCA_964480685.1 uncultured Lentimicrobiaceae bacterium | reverse complement strand
TTCTCCATTTCTGATTTTTTGCATACTATTTTCAAAATAAGGACGGTACGAAGTTTTATGATATATTAGCGGTTGTTGACTGTTCACTGCAATGGGTGAAATACTAACGTTTTTATTATCAGTTTCTTTCAACTCTTTGTAACTTAATTCATACGTTCCGTCTTTAGCTAAAGCAATGCGTAGTAAGGCGTTTTGTCGAATTTCTAATTTTTCAAGTTCGGCATTATAGGTAAAACCCAAAGTCTTTGCCGATGTTTTCATGCGTTTAAAATGTTCTTTCCCGAAAATAAGTTTTCCATTTTTAACCTTAATGGTCTCTATGATTTTAAAATCGGGGTTTTGAATAGTAAGGAAACGAGCTTTTGTTAACGTTTCTTCCCATTCGTCCTCTATCTCCGAGTCCCAAACAATAGCACCACCGGTATGATAGTAAAAATTAGTTTCATTTTTTTGTCGTTGAAGGATACGAATCGGTACACTGAAAACACTTTCTTCGGGTGATAATAATCCGATAGCTCCGCAGTAAATATGTCGAGGAGTATGCTCGATTTTATCAATTATTTCCATGGTTTTAATCTTAGGAGCACCGGTTATGGAACCGCAGGGGAAAATAGCTTCAAAGATAGCATAAAGCGAAACTTCGGGACGTAGTTGTGCCTCTATTTCGGAAGTCATTTGATGGAGGGTTTTATGGGTCTCAATGTCAAAAAGTTTGTTTACTTTTACGGTTCCGGTTTGAGCAATTTTGCTCAAATCGTTACGGAGTAGGTCAACAATCATCACATTTTCAGCTTTGTTTTTAAGACTGTTTTTTAGAAATTTAATTTGTTGTCGGTCTTCGATTTTGTTTACTTTTCTGGCTACGGTTCCTTTCATCGGTTTGGTAAGAATGGTATTGTTTTTTATTGTAAAAAACAGTTCGGGCGAAAACGAAAGTACTTCTTCGTATTCGTTTTGAATCAGTGCATTGTAAGGGGTTTTTTGTTGCGATAAAAGCTTTTCATAGAGGGTTATTGCATCGCCTTGAAAGGGAACATCCCATTTATAGGTGTAATTTACTTCGTACGTATTTCCACAAGCAATTTGCTTTTTAATGTATTGAATCGCTTTTTCATACTCTTTGAACGTTATACAGCGTTCCGGAAATAAAAAATCGGTTTCCTTTTCATGTCTTGGACTAAAGGTTGTATAAGATGGATACACTTCAAAATACAATAAAGGAAGCGAAGACGTGATTTCTTTTCCTAAAAAAATATCCTTGGCTTCATAGCGAATGTATCCAATTACATAGTGCGAGTGGGCGTATTTTTCAATTTCTTCTATGGCTGATTTGAAATGGATATGGTCAAAAGCGATAATCTTGGCAATCGGATTTTGAAAGAGTTTGTCGGTGTAAATCTGAAACTTTTTTTTTGGTTCTGTCATAATGAGGGCATTCTGATTGTAAATAAGTATGTATAAAAGAATTTTCGCTTAAAACAACTCGCTTGCAAAGATAGCTTCTTTTTGCTTTATAAAATAGTCTCCTTGCTTTATAATTTTTTAAACTTCGTTTTTTCATATACTGTTTTTAGTTTTCACGTAAAAATATACTATCTTTGCAAATTATTTTAATTATCAATCTTCAAACCATGGCAAAGCAACATAAAATAATTAAATCGGAAAGGATTGAAACGGTAAAACCTGAAAATCAATTTATTGAGAAATATTTTTGGAAAGGGTTTGCTCTAAAAGAATGGATGCTTTATGTAGGCATTTTTGTTTTTACATTTATTCTTTACAGCAATACGTTTCATCATCAATGGGCATTGGACGATGGGGCTGTTTTTAGCGAAAACATGTATGTAAAACAAGGAGTTAAAGGTTTTAACGAAATTTTGACTACCCATTCTTTATCGGGAATTAAATTAAAACCCGAAGTATATCAATATCGTCCAGTAAGTTTACTTATGTTTGCAATCGAATGGCAGCTTTCACCCGGCAGTCCTGGTTTATATCATGTTATCAATGTAATATGGTATGCTTTAGCATGTGTTTTATTGTTTATTGTTTTACGAAAATTATTTGCCGGAAAGTCGAAAATTCTTCCGCTCGTTATTACGATTTTATATGCCACTCACCCCATGCACACCGAAGCGGTGGCAAATATCAAAGGACGCGATGAAATTATATTTTTATTTTTTATGCTTTCCGCTATATGGTTCACCTTTCAATATGTTGATAAAAAGAAATTTCCGTATGTATTGGGAGTGTTTGCCTCGTTTTTGTTTGGTATGTTTTCAAAAGAAAGTGCCATTACGTTTTTAGCCGGAATTCCTTTAACTATGTATTTTTTTAGTAAAGCCAAAGCCAAGGATTATCTCTATATTATGTCGGCAATTGCTTTGCCGGTGATTATTTATTTATTGGTTCGTGCCTCTGTGTTAAGCGATTATCCGAATTCACACCTGACAATTATGCAAAATTATTTTGCCGAAGAATCGTTGATGACGCGTTGGGCTTGTGCCATTATGTTGTTGGGTAAATATTTGTTGTTGATGATTTTTCCTTATCAGCAAGTGTGTGATTATTCATTTAATCAATTACCTTTGGTTGGCTTTGGAAGTTGGCAAACCTTGCTTTCGTTAGCCGTTTATATAGTATTGGTAGTGTATGCCGTAAAAGGATTTGTTAAGAAAAATAGGATAGCATACGGTATCTTTTTCTTTATTGTAACTATGAGTGTTTACAGTAATTTAGTGTTGACAATTGGTTCTTCGTTTGCCGACCGATTTTTATTTGTTCCTTCTTTAGGCTATTGCATAGCCATTGGTTATTTGTTGTTTACATTCTCAAACCTTGATAACAAAAACGGATGGAGCACTCATCTAAAGCAAAGGTTGGTCTCATTAACGATACTAAGTGTTATTTTACTTTTTTTTACGATTAAAACATTTACTCGTTCAGCCGAATGGGAAAACAATTTCACCTTGTACGGTGCCGATATTATAAAATCACCGAACAGTGCCCGTTTAAATTTCTTATGGGGTGAAGCCTTGCGGGATAAAGCAATTGAATATCAAGCAAAGAATGCAACTCCTTCTACCCCTACGGCTATGGAAAAAAATAATTTGATGTATCGTACCTATCTGTTTAAATCTATTTTAGCCGTTCAAAAAGGATTGGAAATATATCCGCGACATGCCAATGCCTACGACCGATTGGGATATGCTTATTATTCATTATCACCTTATTATAGTAAGGAAGGCTTTTTAGATTCGGCCGAAAAATATTACGGACAAGCTTTGTCGTTAAATCCAAATTCCTTGATTACAAATTACAACATTGCGGAAACGTATTATGTGAAAGGTAACTATGAAGAAGCGAAAAATCATTATTACACAGTGGTTGTGAACGATCCAAGCGATTATGTTGTGTATTTTAAATTGGGAAGTACGTATTCCATGCTCGGCAAAATGGATTCGGCAGTTTTGTTCTTAAATACTTATATGAAACAATATCCTGCCGAAGCGGTTTCTTGTTATAATAATTTGGCAATCGGTTATGCCCGTTTATATAAATTAGATTCGGCAATAGCTATGTGCGATAAAACCATTGGTATAGATCCCTATAATGTTTCGGCATTTCAAATGAAAATACAACTACAGACCTATTTAAAACAATACCCCCAAGCTTTAGCAACTGCCG
>CAYZQG010000174.1:0-3693 GCA_964480685.1 uncultured Lentimicrobiaceae bacterium | reverse complement strand
CGCCGGCTCCTATCCAATATAATACATCCATACAATCCCTTGTAGAAGTAACATCTATCAAAGGTTTTATAGCTATTAAAACGGTTAAGCCCATCAATACATACGAAGCGGTTTTTAGGTGGTTGTTTGCTTTGAGTGTACCTAAATTTAATACGATACCTATCAAGGCGAAAAACCATATTATTCCGAATAATCCCCATCCCCACCAACCTTCGTTTCGTAGTAAAATCAGGGTAAGAGGTGAATAGGTAGCCGCAATGAGTACATAAATATTTCCATGGTCGAAATGACGTAAAAGGGCTTTTGCTTTCGGCTCTTGGATATAATGATACATGGTCGACGAAAGCATGCAAGCCATCATGCCAAATCCGAAAATGGAAAATGCTACAATAGCCCAGCTGTTGTGAGCAGCATTTGCTCTGTATATTAACACAATAATAGCAACAATTGCCATTAATATTCCAAAAGCATGGGTTAGATATTTTGCTTTTTCTTCACGTTTACTATAGAATTTAGTCTGTTCAATAACAATGAAATAATAAGATTGATTTTATATATTAATTAGAAGAACTTTTTAAAAATTGAACGGCAAAAGTACTAAAAAGAATAAAGAAAAAGGAGGATAATTTAGAAATAAAGGAAATACTTTTATGGAATATGCTTTGTAAAAAAATGTAACTATACACGTAATTTGTGTAAAATAGGAAGGTTTGTAAAAAATCGGCTTCAAAACGTATATTTATATGTATGAGAGAAAGGCAACAGAATCAAAAAAAATGTACTTTTGCAAAAAAAATTATTGATATGAGAAATATGATTCAAAATGGGAAGGCTATTGTCCTTTCTTCTATTTTAACACTTTGTTTTTTAGGTGTTTTTGCTCAAATGGTGAATCCTGTAAAATGGTCATATACAACCAAAGAAGTGAAAGATAACGTGGTTGAAATTCAAATAAAAGCGGTAGTGGAAAAGGGATGGCATTTGTATTCGCAAGAAAATACAAAAGGAATAACCCAACAAACGGTATTTACCTATGAACCTTCCGCTCATTATAAATTAGTTGGTAAAACAACGGAACCTCGTTATAAAGAACTTACCGACGACCTTGGTACCGACCGTTTTTTTGAAAAATCACCGGTCATTTTTAAACAACAAATAAAGGTTTTATCGGAAAAAGATTTTGAAATCAAAGCCACTGTACAAGCTCAATCGTGTATGGAAGGAAAATGCACGATGGTAGATAAAGATTTTACCTTTAAAATCAAAGGAATTCCCCAAAAAGGAAAAATAGATACAACTGTTGTTGAAGCCCAAGTCGATACAACAACAGCAACGGCAATATCCGATGCTAAAACCGATACGGTACAAAAAGCTGTAACGGTTCAAAAACAAGATTTAGCAAGCGATCAAATCAAAAACAAATCTTGGTGGATGGTCTTTTTAATATCGTTTTTAGCAGGTTTATTGGCTTTAATCACTCCTTGTGTTTTTCCAATGATACCTATGACCGTCAGTTTCTTTATGAAAGGTGAAAAAACAAAACGACAGGGGATGCGTCAAGCATACTTTTTCGGTGGTTCGATAATTTTTATTTTTGCTGTTTTGGGATTGGTGTTAACCTTGATATTGGGTAAAGATGCTATGTATATTATTAGTACAAACTGGGTTCCCAACCTTATCTTCTTCCTGATATTTATGGTTTTTGCCTTTTCGTTTTTCGGATTGTTTGAAATTACGTTGCCCAGTTCATGGATAAATAAAAGCGACAAACAATCGGATAAGGGCGGTTATTTGGGCTCGTTTTTCATTGCATTAACTACTGTTTTGGTATCGTTTTCTTGTACAGGTCCTATTCTGGGAGCTGCTTTGATTGAAATGGCTTCGGGGTCGAACAATAGTTTGGTCTTTTTTATCTCCATGCTCGGTTTTGCCGTCGGCTTTGCCTTACCTTTTACCTTATTGGCAATGTTCCCTTCGGTTATGAATAAAATGAAATCGGGAAATTGGTTGTATACGGTTAAGATTGTTTTTGGTTTTCTTGAAATTGCTTTAGGATTAAAATTCTTATCCATGGCTGATTTAAGTGCCAATTGGGGTATATTAGATCGCGAAACGTATTTAGCTTTATGGATAGTCACATTTTCGTTGTTAGGGTTCTATTTGTTGGGAAAATTACGTTTTAAAGGCGATGCTCCGGTAGAAAAAATATCGGTATCGCGTTTGTTTTTAGCCTTGATAACGTTCTCATTTGTTGTGTATATGATTCCCGGTTTATGGGGTGCTCCATTAAAAGCCTTATCGGGTTATGTTCCTCCTATGACAACACAAGATTTTAATATTGAACGTTCCATCCTTGAAAACGGAGGTGGAAAGGCAAAGGTAAGCAATTTGCCTTCGGATAGAAAATATGTTGATCAATTGGAAATGCCTGTCGGATTTGAGGGTTTCTATGATTTGGAAGAAGCCAAAGCGTACGCCAAAAAAGTAGGGAAACCGATTTTTGTGGATTTTACCGGAAAAACCTGTGCCAATTGTCGCGAAATGGAATATTATGTATGGGAAAATCCGCAAGTAAAATCAATTTTACAAGATAAATTCGTTATGGTGGCTTTATATGCCGATGTAAATACCATAAAATTATCGGAAAAAGAATGGGTAAAATTGGAAGACGGCACCGTAATAAAAACGTTGGGAAAGAAAAATCTTAATTATCAAATCAGTCAATTTAATGTAAACGCTCAACCATTGTATGTGTTGATGGATGCCGATGGAAATGTATTGACTAAAAAACCTCAAGAATATAATAAAGATGTTAAGAATTTTTTGAGATTTTTAAATGAAGGACTACAAAATTTTGGGAAAAATAAAAAATAAAAAAATGCGGTTTACGTCGTGTAATTATGGCAAAAAAGAAAGAAAGCAATAACCTGATTAGTATTAAAAATCGCAAAGCGGAATTTGAATACTTTTTGTTAACCAAATATACGGCAGGGTTAGTGCTTACAGGAACAGAGATAAAGTCAATAAGGGCGGGAAAAGCCAATTTGACCGATGCCTATTGTGTGTTTGAAAACAATGAATTATGGGTACGGGGCTTGCATATATCGGAATATTTGCAAGGCAGCTATAATAACCATGAACCCAAACGTGACCGCAAGTTGTTGCTTACCAAACGTGAATTGCGAAAAATCCAATCCAAATTAAATGAAAAGGGAACCACCGTTATTCCTACTTTATTGTTTGTAAACGAAAAAGGCTTGGCTAAATTAGATATTTACATTGCTCACGGTAAAAAAATGTACGACAAACGCGAATCTATCAAAGAAAAAGACGAACGTCGCTCTTCCGAAAGAGGGGAGATGTAAGCGAAAGACTAAAGACAAAATTTGTGCCGAGTGCCGAGTCCCGAGTGCCGAGAAAATTACGAAGAGAATAGCACACGGATAACGCGGAGGCAGCGGATTAACGCCCATTGGTAAGCGGGTGATTGTGTTTTTAATCCTCAATTTTTTATGTTACGTGGAGCGAGGAAAGCGTTTTAGAAGGTTTTTTACCCATAGATGTTATAGGATCCTTTTATTACTGCTTTACGAAGCTCATTAATTAGTTGCTTTAGCTTACTTACTGCTTGCACTTGCTTACTAACTTTTAGCAAGTGCACCATAACTTTCTGCAGGAGCGTCATAACTTTCT
>CAYZQG010000173.1:0-3709 GCA_964480685.1 uncultured Lentimicrobiaceae bacterium | reverse complement strand
TGATCAGGCAGCATGGGTATATAAAAAGTTTCACATTATAGAACGAACCTATCCGGATAGAGATGTTGAAATTGAGGATATTATAAGCCCTGTAGCCGATAGTTGTTATCTTGAAGAAAGTACGATTTTTGCAAAAGTAAAAATAACAAATCACTCAACCATAAAAATAACAAGTCTTCCACTTATAATTAAAATTGATACTTCAGGTAAAAACATGCAGACATTTGCCGAAACCGTACCTGAAATAAATGCTAATGAAACAATTATATATGAAGCTCCTTTTGGTTTTAAAGTTCCCAAAACGTTAAACAATAAAAATTTTAAAACAACTGTTTATATCAATAAAGTAATAAACGACACCAATTCAATTAATGATACATTGAGTGTAAATGCATGCATTACAGGTGTAAATATATATGATAAAAAATCTACCATTCTTCAATTAGGGCAAAATTATCCCAATCCGTCAAATTCGATTACAAAAATTCGTTATGTAATACCACAAGAAGGAGATGTTGTATGTAAAATTAGTACAATAAGTGGACAGATAATATATGAATTAAAACGCAATGAAGTAACGGGTGAACACGATATGGAGATAGATGTTTCGGATTTATCAAACGGTATTTATTTTTATTCTATTGAATTTGATCAAAAAATAATAATCAAAAAAATGGTTGTTCAACAGTAAAAACATTTTTTACTTTAAAGGTTACGCATGGATTAGATTAATAAAAAAGCAATTAATCAAAAACCGCTTTTTAGAATAATAGCGTATATTGTTGTACCATTGTCCGATAAAAACTGGGAAATTCTTCACTTTGTTCAGAATGACAACCGTTTTAAAAAAAATCGGACAACAGTATATTTTTTATATTTTCGGACCGGCTTCAACCAAACGCATACCTTCTTCGCTATCTGTAAACGTTTTGAAATTGTTTACAAAAGCCGTAGCTAATTCCAAGGCTTTATTATCATATAATTCTTTGTTTTCCCATGTATTACGAGGATCTAAAACAGCAGAATCAATTCCTTGTAATGCGTTGGGAATCCAAAAACCGAAGGGTTGAATTTGAGTAAATTCGCAGTTTTCAATTTCTCCGCTGTGAATAGCATTTATCAGTTTTCGGGTAATGGAAATTTTAATTCGTTTCCCAACGCCGTAAGCTCCACCCAACCAGCCAGTATTCATCAAATAAACATGGCTGTTGTGTTGTTTGATTTTCTTCGATAATTCTTTGGCATATAGCGTAGGATGCACCAATAAGAACGGTGCTCCGAAAGCCGATGAAAAAGTAGGAACAGGTTCTTTGATTCCTCTTTCGGTTCCGGCTAATTTGGCAGTATAACCGCTTAAGAAATAATACATGGCTTGATCTTCGGTTAATTTAGCTATGGGAGGAAGAATGCCGAAAGCATCTGCCGATAAGAAAATAATACTTTTAGGATGTGTCCCTTTTGAAACAGGTTTTACAATGTTATCAATATGATAGATAGGATAGGACACACGGGTGTTTTCGGTTTTGGAGTCATCATCAAAATCGGGTTCGCCGTTATCTTTAATGACTACATTTTCCAACAAAGCATCGCGACGAATAGCAGCATAAATATCGGGTTCTTGTTCTTTGCTTAAATGAATACATTTCGCATAACAACCTCCTTCAAAATTAAAAATACCTTCATCGTCCCAACCGTGTTCGTCGTCGCCGATGAGCATACGATCCGGGTCGGTTGATAGGGTGGTTTTTCCCGTTCCCGATAATCCGAAAAATAAAGCGGTATTTCCATCTTTTCCTTGATTGGCAGAGCAATGCATGGAAGCCATACCTTCTAACGGCAGATAATAATTCATGATTGAAAAAAAGCCTTTTTTAATTTCACCTCCATACCAGGTGCCTCCTACAACGGCCATTTTATCGGTGATGTTGAAAGCAACATATACTTCACTGTTTAATCCGTGATCTTTCCAATTAGAATTAACTGTTTTGGATGCCATTAACATAACAAAATCGGGTTCAAAAGTTTTTAGTTCCTCTTCCGTTGGACGAATAAACATATTTTTAACAAAATGTGCTTGCCATGCTACTTCGCTGATAACACGAATTTTTACACGACTGTTTTCATTTGCGCCGCAATATGCATCGTTAACGTATAGATTTTTATTGCTTAATTGTTCCTGACTGATTTTTAACAAATCATTCCAAATTTCTTTTGAAATAGGTTTATTATCCGAACCTTTTCTGTTGGGAGCTGCCCACCATACATTGTTTTCCGTTTCAGTATCTTTAACAATATATTTGTCTTTCGGAGAACGTCCGGTGAAAATTCCCGTATCCACATTTAATGCACCTGAAGTTGTTTTTTTTGCGATTTCGTAGCCTGTTAACGAAGAATTTGTTTCATATTCGTATAATTCGTCATGAGAAAGATTGTGAAAAATATTTTTTTGTTCAAAAATTCCGTATTTTGATAAATCTAATGTATTAACACTCATGGCTATATGCTATATATTCTGTTTTAATTTTTATTGATTATTGAATGTGCAAAAGTAATAAATTTAAATGTATAAAATTTAGAATCATAGAAAAAATATCTAAAAATTATTTAATTTATTTAATTTAATGTATTAGTTTGTAAAACAAATCGTTAAATGGAAATTAAATAAATATAAGGTGGGAATAATCGTTATTTAATCACAAGCAATTTCATTCACTTCACGAACCTTAAAATCGGGAGTAATAGGAAATCCGTAATATTCTTTGTTTGGGGTTTTGTTTCGTGTAGTATAAATCAGTGTACTAACAAAAAAATATTTGAAATTGGTAGAATCCAAATAAGCATTTTTAAGTTGGGATTGATAGTAAATGGATTTGTCAATCAACATATTGATTTCTCTTTCGTATTTTTGTTTCAGTTGAAGTTCTTCAATGCTTCCCGAGTCGGAAAGGTGAGAACAAGCAAAACTTAATTCTTCAATACGATTATCAATGACACGTTCTAAAATAAATTTTGTGAAATGATAATCGGAAACACTATCTACGCTTAATATTTTGATGCTATCAAGTTGTTCGCTTTTTTTTAAGTCTTTCGAAATATATTCTTTAATAACTTGTTGGAGTTTTTTATTCAAACGTTCTTCTTTACTTTGGCAAGAAGCCAGCAATAGCATAGAAGCAAATGTCAATATTGTCAGTATGCGAGTGAAGGTAAGCGTTGTTTTCATAATACAAAAAAAAATCCCTTCTCCAATAGGTGTTTCTAAGAAAGAAGGGATATGGTTCTATTATTGATTATTATTTTCTTTTGGTTGTTGTTCTTTTGGTTTAAATTCGGGTTTAGGAAGTAATGCTTTGCGAGAAAGTTTTAATTTTCCTGTTTTTTGGTCAATTTCAATAAGCTTTACTTGGAGTACATCACCGACTTTAAGGTATTGTTCAATTTTATCGATGCGTTTCCAATCGTATTCGGAAATATGTAAGAGGCCGTCTTTTCCGGGTAAAATTTCAATAAAAGCTCCGAAAGATTGTAGATTTTTTACAGTACCTTCGTAAATTTCACCCAATTCGGGAACGGCAACAATACCTTTTATTCTCAAGATGGCAGCATCGATAGAGGCTTTATCCGGTGAAGCAATATCAATAACACCGAATTCGCCTTCTTCAACAATATTAATAATAGTATTGGTTTCGCGTTGCATTTCTTGAATAAT
>CAYZQG010000172.1:0-3709 GCA_964480685.1 uncultured Lentimicrobiaceae bacterium | reverse complement strand
CCTGCGACCCTTCTCTGTGTTCTCTGCGTAAAACCTCTGCGTTCTCTGCGGTTAAAAAAAAAGGGGAAAGCAAAACTCACTAGAGCTAAAATAGTATCTAAAACAGATTATCTAAAATAGATTATCTAAAATAGATAGTGAAATTAAAAAAAAATAGTATCTTTGCGAAAAAAATAAAAGATGATAAATATTTATAATCCATTTATAATTAAAGGATATAGAGGAAGCGAACTGTTTTGTGATCGCAAAAATGAGCTTGGAATGTTGTTAAAAAACGCCCAAAATGGGCTTGATACCACCTTGATTTCTCCACGAAGAATGGGAAAAACAGGCTTGTTAATGCGTTTTTTTGATTATATAAAAGCAGAAAATATTCCTTTTGAAACAATTTATATTGATATTTATGCTTCTCGTTCGTTCAATGATTTTGTGCGTATATTGGCAGAAGGAATATTGAAAAAGTTTCCCGAAAAAACAAGTTTGGGAAAAAAATTCATGCGTGTATTAAAAGGTTTTCGTCCTATTATTAGTTATGACCCCATTTCGGGCGAAGCTCGCATACAACTTATTTTCCAATCGTGGGAAGAACAAGAACATACCTTACAAGGATTATTGGCGTTTTTAGATACTCAAAACATGTCTATTATACTCGTTATCGATGAATTTCAACAAATTTTAGATTATCCCGAAGAAAACACCGAAGCCCTGTTGCGTACCTGTATGCAATCATTGAAAAATATTCATTTTATTTTCTGCGGCAGTCGAAAAACCATGATGACCGATATTTTTTCCAATTCCAAACGTCCTTTTTATGCCAGCACAACGTATATTGTGTTGGATAAAATTGAGGCAAGTGTGTATGCGAAATTTATAAAACAACTGTTTGAAAAATACAAACGAATCATAGACGATGCTTCGATTGAATTTATTTTAACATGGAGCAAATGCCACACCTATTATACCCAATGTGTGTGTAATATGCTTTTTTCGATGGGAGAAAAAAACATTCGTATCGAAGAGGTGAAAAAATGTTGTGTGCAAATAATAAAGCAACAAGAAGCTGTTTTTCTGCAATATAGACAATTGCTCACGCATGCTCAATGGAATTATTTAATAGCTGTTGCAAAAGAAGATGTGGTAGAACAAATTACGGCACAAAAATTTTTACAAACCTATCAAATTGGAACTCCGGCTAATGCCCGAAGACTTAACAATGCCTTGATAGATAAAGAATTAATATTAGCCGTAGAAAACAAAAAAACTACGGTTTATCAGGTGTATGATGTGTTTTTGTCGCGTTGGTTACAAACCGAATATTGCTAAAAATGAAAAATATTGTAGTTGCCACTTTGACGATACTTTACTACCTTACGATAGTGAACGTTATTATATTATAAACGAAATAAAAAAAGGCAATCCGAAAATAATTTTCTATGCCATACTGCGAAAATTAAGGATTTTAAATCATGAACGCTTCGCCGAATGTTTATACAATGAAATGAAAAACAAAGATTTGTCTTTATTTGTGGATAAATTGTTTGCCGACATTAATCAAGATATAGTACACGAAGTTCTTTCATACAAAGAGGCATCTACCGAATTGATTTTGCTGAGTGCTTCGCCGAGTTGTTATATCAAGCCAATAGCGGAGAGACTGAATTTTATAGGATATGGAAGTGGCTATTTTGAAGGTACTTTTAGTCATCTCTATGCCGACAACAAAGCATTGTTTATTCAAAAGAACTATCCCAAAACCGAATATAGGTACAAATTTTCCATTTCGGATAGCGAAACCGATTTACGTTTATTGAGGTTGTTTGATACGTACCAATTAATTCCTAAAAAGAAGCAAAAATAAAGGAACTCGTGCATATAGACACCATGCGACATATTGACAAACGGTTGGGAATCCCTTTGTGTTTTCTGATGAGCACGGCTATGCGAATTGCCCGATTTTTTCGGTCAACGCCAAAGGCAGTTCCTGATGTAGGTCGCACTTTATTCATTGAATTGTCGGAGATGGGAAGTGCCATACTTGCCGATTCGGCTATGCGTAAGTTAAGAGAAAAAAGTGGGAGTGAGTTGTATTTTGTTATTTTTCAACAGAATGCCGAAAGTTTGGAGCTTTTGCGAACCATTCCTACTGCGAATATATTTTGCTTGCGTACGCATAATTTTCGAGTGTTAGCGATAGATGTGTTTCGTTTTATGCGTTGGTGTTGGAAAAAGAAAATAACGACCGTTATTGATTTGGAATTATATTCCCGATTTACGGCATTAGTGAGTGTTTTAAGTGGAAGTAAGTTTCGTGTCGGATTTGACGCTCATTTTGACGAGGGCTTTTACAGAGGACATCTGATTAATTATCCGGTGCGATACAATGCGCACGTACACATCAGTGTTAATTTTATGTCGTTGGTTAATAAGGCAATGGGGCTTTATCCTACGCCTTATCCCACCACGTATGTTCAACAAGAAGACCTTTGTCCGGCGAAAGCCGAGATCAGTCAAACCGAAAGCGAAGAGGTAGCAAAAATTTTAAACGATTTACTGCCGGCATGGAAAGAATATACCATCGTGTTGTTTAATATTAATGCCTCCGATATGTTACCACAACGCAGGTGGTTGCCGGAGAATTTTGTAAAAACAGCTGCTATTTTATTAGCGGGGAAAGAAGATATATGTGTGATAGCCACGGGTATGGAATGCGAAAAAGACTATGTGCAAACATTTGTCAATCAAGTTGACAGTCCTCGATGTGTCAATGCAGCCGGTTTATTTACCTTGAGGCAATTGGTAGGTTTATATTATCTAAGCAAGTGTATGCTCACCAACGATTCGGGACCGGCACATTTTGCCTCTGTAACACCCTTAAAAACGTTTGTGCTTTTTGGTCCGGAAACCCCCGCATTGTACATGCCCTTGGGCAATACCGAAGTGTTTTATGCCGGATTAGCGTGTTCGCCTTGTGTGAGTGCTGCTAATCATCGTAAAACTAATTGTGATAATCCTTTATGCATGCATTGTATTACGGTAGAGGAGGTAAGTGAGAGGGTGTTGTGGGGAACTGTGTAATCGTGGAACTGGGGAATCGGGGAATCGTGTAATTGTGGAATTGTTGAAGTGTTAAATATTTAATATAAAAATTGATGAGTTATCAGTATAGTTTTGAAAAATTAGATGTATGGAATGAAGCAAGGATGTTTGTTTCTCAAGTTTATACGCTAACTAAAAAATTTCCGATGGAAGAAAGATTCGGATTAACTTCTCAAATACAACGAGCTGCCGTTTCGGTAGCATCCAATATAGCTGAAGGTGTTTCTCGTTTTTCAAATAAAGAGAAAAATAGATTTTTAGAAATATCCTATGGGTCTTTGATGGAAGTTTATTGCCAATTTTGTATTGCGTTAGATTTGAATTACATTACCGAAGAACAATTGAACGACCAAAAAAAATATATTGATAAATTAGCAAATCAATTAAATGCCCTGTGTAGAACGATACGTAAAAAAATGAATGCCGATAATTATACAAGCGATAAAAAAAACAGTTAAACAATTCAAAAATTCAACAATTCCACGATTCCCCAGTTCCCCGATTACACAATTACACGATTACACAGTTCCACAGTTCCCCGATTACACGATTACACGATCACACGATGCCACATTTACACAGCTCCACAGCTCAACAGTTACACAGTTCCCCG
>CAYZQG010000171.1:0-3712 GCA_964480685.1 uncultured Lentimicrobiaceae bacterium | reverse complement strand
ACCCATGGAAAAACATCTCCTATTTATTTTAACGAAAACCCGCTCTTCCATAACATTCCTCAAGGTTTTTTAGCCACACGCTATCATTCACTTATTATTGATAAACAAAGCTTACCGGATGAATTACTGCCAATTGCATGGACTGAAAACGGCATTAACATGGGCATTCAACACAAAGAATTTCCTCTCTATGGCGTACAATTTCATCCTGAAGCCATTTTGAGTGAATATGGAAAGGTTTTATTTAAAAACTTTTTGGAAATATGAATTTGTCCGCAAAATATATTCTTTAATTCCCAAAGCGATACCCTATACCCGATTCGGTAATCAATAAGTTGGGTTGTGTAGGATTATCTTCTATTTTTTTTCGAAGTTGTGCTATAAAAACCCGTAAATACTGCGTTTGATCCACATAACCCATACCCCAAATTTCTTTTAGTATAAAACGATGTGTCAGAACTTTCCCTTGATTTTTGGCTAAAAGCACCAGCAGTGCATATTCGGTAGAAGTAAGTTTTATGACTGTATTGTCTTTAAGCACTTTATGATTTACTAAATCAAGGGTTAAAGAACCGAACGAAAGCAAAGGAGAATCAAAATCATGTTGATTTTGTCGAATAGCCACCCTGATTCTTGCCAACAATTCGCCGGTTCGGAAAGGTTTGGTTAAATAATCGTTGGCACCGTTATCGAGTGCGCTGATAATATCCTCTTCCAAACTGCGAACCGATAAAACAATGACAGGCTTAGTGTACCATTCACGGAGTTTTTTCAAAACCTCGATACCATCCACGTCGGGCAAACCCAAATCAAGGATGATTAAAAGAGGATGTTGGGTAGCGGCTAAAACCAAACCTTCTTTTCCCGAAGAGGCTTCAAATACTTTAAATCCGTTTGCCGAAAGGGTAATTTCGAGTAAACGACGAATTTGAACTTCATCATCAATAATTAATATCGGATCAGCGTAGGTTGAATTATCCATTTTTATCAAATTGATTAACTTCTAAAATTTCGACCGGCATTTTAATTGTAAATATGGCACCTCCATTTTTACGATTTTTTGCATTAATTGTTCCACCATGAGCTTCGATAAATCCTTTTACAATAGAAAGACCTAAGCCCGTTCCTCCCGCTTTTGCATCTTTTCCTCTATAAAACTTATTGAATACCAATGATAATTCAGAAACAGGAAACCCTTTTCCTCTATCCATTAATTGAATAAAAAGATGGTTTTGATCAATAAAGAATTTTAACCGAATGGTAGTTTCGACAGGAGCATTTTGTGTTGCATTTAAAACAATATTATAAATAGCTTGCTCTATTAATCCGAAATCCAATTTCACTAAGGGCATATCGGGAGGGATTACAATTGAGAATGTAAAGGGTTGTAATTCCTGTTTCAGCATGTCAGCCACTTTATTGGCAATATCGTGCACATCACACCAATTAAGACGCGGTGTTATATGTCCCGATTCTAAGCGAGACATATTTAATAAATTTTCAATCAATCGGTTTAACCGAATGGAAGCGATATTAATTTCCGAAAAAAGTTTTCGTTGTATGTCCACCGGATAACTTTGCATTAACAAGGTATCGGAAGCCCCCAAAATGGTAGAAACAGGGATACGTAACTCATGGGATATGGAGTTAAATAGCGTTTTATAAAGTTTATCCGATTCATTTAATAAATAGGCTTGTTTGGCTATATTTCGTAAAAATTCACGTTCCACCTTTCCGGAAATTTGTGAAATAATGGCTTCAAAAAACTGCTCTTCATTGGGGGTTAGCATTTTTGATTGTTGAACGGCAATGGTACCCAAATTCATTTGATTCCCTTTTAAAGGATAAAAAGTATAGGCGGATGAGGGCAAGGTATCGGTATATCTTCCGGCTTTAGAAGCATGTTGAAACGCCCAAGTTGCTACACTTTTATCGTTATCCGATAATACACTATGGATAGCACTTACTCTTTCATAATCTAATTGTTCCATTTCATTTTTCAACAAAATAAAACATTCGAAATTAAAATATCTTTTTATTAGATTTTTAGCTATATCAAGAATATGCTCCATATCATTTGCCGTTGACAACTCTTTAGTAAGCTGAAAAAGTGCATTGGTGTGTTCTTCACGAATCCTGATTTTCTTTTCTTGTTTCCGAATTACCGAAGTAAGAACGCCGTTTAGCAAAGCAATAATAAAAAACATAATTAGCATAAGCATATCTTCGGGCTTATCTACGTGTAAAGTATAAGGTGGCGGTAGAAAAAAATAATCCCAAATAAGTGCACTTAACGTTGAGGCAAGCAATATCGGACCTGTGCCATAAAAAAATGCCAAAATGGAAACAATAAATAACAACACAAAAGAAACCACTTGATACCCGACATAATCTTTCATTAAGAAAAAAGCACTCCCCACAAAAATAATCACCCATGAAGAAATTACATATTGACGCATCGTAGCGGAAAGAAATGCCAATGAAAATTTTGTACTGAATTTTTCGTTTGATTTTTTATCGGAGCCAAAGACAAAAACATCAATATCTCCACTATAGCGAATCAATCGGTTTATAAAATTACCAAGTCGTAATAAGTTTAAAATAGTCAGAATGCGAGGTTTACCGATAAGAATATGTGTAATATTTTCTTTTTTAGCAAAATCTATAATTGCTTTTGCAATATCATTATTGGTTATAATCCTGAATTTAAGACCAAATTGTTTGGCAAGATTGATGTTTTTATCTAATTGTTCTTGCTGTTTGGCATTTAATTCACGAATTGGTTCTACATAAATAGCTTGTAAATCAGCTCCTGTTGTGTAGGCTAAATTTTTAGCCCATCGAAGAATTTTCTCCGATTGTTGGGTATGATTTACTGCGACTAAAAAATGCCATCTTAATTTCCATGAGCCTTCAATGGAATTATGTTGAATATAATCATACAACTGTTTATCAACCCTATCCGCCACCAATCGTAAAGCCATTTCACGTAAAGCAGTAATATTTCCTTCCCTAAAAAAATGTTGGATGGCTTCTTTTGAACGTTCGGGAGAATATACTTTTCCTTCAGAAAGTCGTTGTAATAATTCATTAGGGGTAATATCGACCAATTCCACTTCATCGGCATTTTCAAATATTTCGTCGGGAAGCGTTTCTCTAACCACTATGCCTGTAATTTGTGCAACGGTATCAAAACGACTTTCCAAATGCTGAACATTGAGTGTTGTATAAACATTAATGCCATTTTCCAATATTTCCTGCACATCCATATAACGTTTTGAATGTCGGCATCCTGCTACATTATTATGTGCTAATTCATCAATAATTACTATTTTAGGTTTACGGGCAAGAATAGCATCCAAATCCAATTCTTCAATAAAGGTAGTTTTATATTCATACGTTTTTCGTGGAATCAATTCAAAACCCTCTACCAGTTCGGCGGTTTCTTTGCGATTATGTGTTTCAACATAGCCTAAAACAATGTCATTTCCTTTAATTTTTTCGGAATGAGCGGCTTGTAACATGGTATATGTTTTCCCGACTCCGGCACACATACCGAAAAAAATCTTCAGTTTACCCCGTTTGCTTTTTTCTTCTTCCAATTTTAAAGAAGCTAAAAGTTTGTCGGGATCCGTTCTATTGTCTATGCGTTTATTCATTTTATTTTATTTTATTTTATTTTATTTTATTTTATTTTATTTTATTTTATTTT
>CAYZQG010000170.1:0-3715 GCA_964480685.1 uncultured Lentimicrobiaceae bacterium | reverse complement strand
TCTCCTAACCAAATTTGTAAACGCTCTTGTGCTTGGGTGTAAAAACAAATGCTTAGTATAAAAATTAGGAAACAATTTTTTAAAATATAAAAAGGAGATGAATTCATACTCTATTTTTTTGGGTTATTAATAATTTTTTGCAAAGATATATTATTTTTATTCCAAATTATCGGAATTTTTTTTAAAAATGAAAGAGATTTATTAAATTATTGTATTACAAAAGGATTAAAACTATCTTATTTTTTATTGGCACCAATAGAAACTATCAGTTTATTTAGTACTTTTGCCGATTCAAAAATAATTATTATCCATTCGATAAATATATGACTAAAAAGAATATTTTTTTAACAGGTGCCACCGGATTAATGGGAAAAGCCGGTTTGCATGAATTTTGTCAACGTTTAGACCGCTTTACCTTGACCTTATTGGTACGTCCGAGTCGCATTAATAGAAAGAAAATGAAGCCCTATCTACATATTGATGGGATTAAAATCGTGTGGGGCGACATGATGAATTACGAGGATGTGTTGTCGTGTGTGCAAGGTGCCGATTATGTGTTGCATGTAGGCGGAATGGTTTCGCCTAATTGCGATAATTTTCCAAAAAAAACACTCAAAGTGAATGTTACGGCAGCCGAACATGTAGTTAATGCCATCAAAGCTCAACCCAATGCCGATGACATTGCCTTAGTATATATCGGCTCTGTGGCTCAAACCGGACATCGTTCCGTGCCCTATCATTGGGGTAGAACCGGAGACCCGATAAATCCGAGTATTTACGATTATTATGCTCTTTCTAAAGTATTGGCGGAACGGGTAATTGTGGAATCGGGCTTAAAAAAATGGGTCAGTTTACGTCAATCGGGCATTCTGTATACCGATTTAATTTTAAAAGGCACCAATCCCATCGCTTTTCATGTGCCTTTCGACGCAGTGGTAGAATGGGCAAACATCGAAGATTCGGGTCGTTTGTTGGCAAATGTATGCGAAAGCGATGTGCCCGATGAATTTTGGAATCGTTTTTACAACATCAGCAGCGGTGCAAGCTATCGCATGACTTTTTATGAGTTTGTTGACAAATTACTCCAACTCATGTCGTGTCCTCCACCCGAAAAAGTATTTAATTTGAATTGGTTTGCTTTGCGTAACTTCCACTGTTATTGGTATACCGATGCCGATGTATTGGAAAATTACCTGCATTTCAGAGGAGGTATTTCCTGTGATGATTATTTCGAAAAGATGAAAAAAGAACTTCCCTGGTATTTCTCCTTGGCGAGAATAGTCCCGGCTTTTATCATCAAAGAAGTGATGCGTTGGTCGGCAAACGATAAGAAAAACGGAACGATGACATGGATAAAAAATCGCAACGAAGATAGAATTTCCGTTTATTTCGGTTCGTATGAAAAATGGCAAAAAATTCCATCATGGAAAGAACATGTACATATTCATCCACAAAGTAAACCGATTTTATTCAATCACGGTTACGATGAATCGAAACCCTTGGCAGAATTGGATATCAATGATATGCAACAAGCAGCTCGCTTTCGCGGAGGTAAATGTCTGTCGGAAAATATGATAAAAGGAGATATGGCAACGCCTTTGGAATGGGAATGTCAATTCGGTCATCATTTTAAAGCATCACCTGCCTTGGTTTTGTTGGGTGGACATGGGTGTCCCGATTGTTTTCCGATGCCCTATAACTTTGATGCCATTGCCAAAGGAAATCCTTTTTTTGCACAAGCATGGTATGCCTCACACGATAAAAATGAAAATAATGTGTATGACGATTCTATTTTTGAAGGGTGGGAAAAATAACAATGTCATTGAAAAATTATGTATTTTTGCATTTCAATTTAAAATTTAAAACATAAAAATATATGTCAAAAAAAGTCATTCATACCGAGAAAGCCCCAAAGGCAATCGGTCCTTACAGTCAAGCCATTGAAGCAAATGGAATGTTGTTTATTTCGGGTCAAATTCCTTTGAATCCCGAAACCTTGCAAATGCCCGAAGGCATTACGGCTCAAACCGAACAGGTAATGAAGAACATTGAAGCCATTTTACAGGAAGCCGGCTATACGTTTGAAAATGTAATTAAATCAACCTGTTTGTTAAGCGATATGGCTGATTTCAAAGCCATGAACGAAGTGTACGGAAAATACTATCCCACAGCCTGTCCGGCTCGTGCAGCCTTTGCCGTAAAAGGTTTACCGCTGGGAGCCTTGGTTGAAATTGAAACCATTGCAGTGAAATAAATTATTAAAATATTCATACATTAAAATCAAAAAAATGAAAAAATTAAGTGTATTATTGGCAATAGCTTTTGTGTCATTTACTTTTGTAGTAAACGCACAAGACAAATCGAAAGATACAACCAAAAAAGAAGGCTATCAGTTTACCGAACTTAAACGTTTACCGGCAACGAGCGTTAAATCGCAAGATCGTGCCGGAACGTGCTGGTCATGGTCAACCATTTCGTATTTGGAATCGGAAATAATGCGCAAAGGAAAAGATTCCGTCAGTTTAGCTCCTTTGTATGTAATTTGGAATACCTACAATGAAAAGGCAATTCGTTATGTAAGAATGCACGGCAGCTTAAATTTCGGACAAGGCGGTTCGTTTGCCGATGTAATTTGGGGCATTAAAAATTATGGCATTGTACCCTTATCCATTTATTCGGGTTTACATTACGGTGATTCGATTCATGCTCACGGTGAATTGGATGGCGTTTTGAAAGCCTATTTAGATGTTATTATTAAAAATCCGAATCGTAAATTAAGTACCGCATGGTTAAATGGTTACAATGGTATTTTGGATGCTTATTTGGGAGAAAAACCCGAAAAATTTACCTATAACGGTAAAGAATTTACACCTCAATCGTTTTACACCAATGCTACCGGATTAAATATGGATGATTACGTAAGTCTTACTTCGTTTACCCATCATCCTTTTTACACTTCTTTTCCGGTTGAAGTTCCCGATAATTGGATAGGAGAAGAAAGCTATAATATTCCTATTAATGAATTAATGGATATTATGGATAAAGCCATTGACAACGGCTATACCTTTGCTTGGGGTGCCGATGTTTCAGAAGAAGGGTTTGTTCGTAAAGGCAGCATTGCCATTGTTCCCAATTTGAATACCGTTGAAATGGCAGATGCCGAAATAGCTAAATGGACAAGCATGCCTAAAACCGATAAAATTGCCGAATTTCTTAAACATCCCGGAAAAGAAAAAGTGATTACCCAAGAAGAACGCCAAAAAGCATTTGATAACTACGAAACAACCGATGATCATGGTTTACACGTTGTTGGCAAAGCCGTTGACCAATTTGGAAATAAATATTTTATCGTTAAAAATTCATGGGGCGAATACGGCGACTATAAAGGATATGTATATGCTTCCTATAGTTATGTAGCGTATAAAACCATCAATATTTTAATTCATAAAGATGCCCTTCCAAAAGAATTGAAAAAGAAATTAGGATTATAATCCTAATGCTATCATTAAAAAAAGGGACTTTTTAAAGTCCCTTTTTTGTTGATTAAATGTATTTCTGATAGCTTATAGCTGACAACGGAAAGCTATTTATTAAACTTCTTTCTAATTTCGCTCAACATTACTTTTGTCATTGAATCCAAGTCGTATTGGTTGGTAAGGTTCCAATCTTTTTGAGCTACACTGTCGTCAATGCTTTGGGGCCAGGAGTTGGCAAT
>CAYZQG010000169.1:0-3721 GCA_964480685.1 uncultured Lentimicrobiaceae bacterium | reverse complement strand
CCAACAATGGCAATTAAACAGGTACATGCCAACAAAGCATACGAAAACATATATAGAATAACATGAGGAATAAACCATAGACTCTGCAACGCAGGTGCTAAACGTTGATCGTGAATTTCGGGTCGTACTATATTGATAAGTAAAAATACAGCCGATAAAATCGTTGTAAAAATCAATACCCATGAGAAATGCCAATATTTATAGGTTAGCCATCCGGTAACTCCTAAAAACAAGGCATACCATAATCGAATTTCGCCAACGGTTCGCATGGGAGGACGTTGTAATCGAATAGTCAATAATACAATAAAAAGACTTAAAATAAAAATACCTCCCCATTGAAAACAAGACCCTATTAATGAATTTATTTTATTCTTGCTTTTTATCATACAAAAAACAGATGCTATTCCCCAACAAAAGAGCGTTGCTATGGCAAATATATATAAACTATTCCATCCTATCATTGGCTGTTCTTTGTTTAAATCCATTAAAAAATAGCATAATAGCTCCAACTATCATACTTAAAATTCCAATTAAAACAATATATCTCCATGGATCATATACTATTTGAATAACACAACTTTCATTCCCCACTTTTTGCAAATAAATATCATAACCTTTATAGCGATATGGATGATTAACCCCAACGGTTTTATGTCTGAAAACGGTATTTTTTCCTATAAACACCTTAACATCAACTGATTTTGTTTCACCGGAAGCATATTTTTCGATTTTTATCTGCTCCAACCCTATTTCAAAAGGCAAATCCATCGAAACCCCTTCTTTCGTATATGCCTTTGAAACAATATGATTTTTAGTAATTATTGTTTGCAAAGTATAACTATCGGCTTGTCCGAAAAACCCGAATGCCAAAGCAATCCATAATCCGACATGATTACACAAGAATACGATATTATACTTTTTCACAAGTCTTATTCTGTTGATAATCATAGCTCCCAAGACCCATAAAAAAAACATCCAGCTTGTCACAAATAAAGCCGACGTAGAAAATTCGTATACTGCCGAAGGGAATAAATCATTAAAAAGTAAACGATGATAAAAAAGCCAATGGAGTATCATTACACCTATTACTTCAAAAATCACTATTAACACCGTTCTTTTGGTAAATATAAAGCGAAAACGATCGGAAAAATAAGCAGCAATGAGAGATAAAAAAATCAAGCCCAATAATAAAAACACATTAACTGGAAATGAAAACGTATGTGGATTAATAGAAAACATACTGAGAATAAGACATAAAACAAAAATTAAAATCAATATACAAATCAATCTTTTATGCTTCATTAAATGTTTCAATATTCTGATAAACATTTTTTTATTATTCACCTTTTGGAAATAAAATTATTGGTGCAAAGGTATATTATTTTTTCAATAATAACGGCATAGATAAATTAGATAGTGTATAACAGAGTTGTATACAAGTATTTCTTATAAAAAATTGTTCAAAACACAAAATATCATCCATTCAACATACCGTTTTTTATGTATATTTGCATATTGAAAAACATGTATTTAAATTCATCCGTAAACACAAGATTTAATATTAGTTATGTATAATTTCACCTTTAAAAACCCGACAAAATTAATCTTTGGAAAAGGTAGTATCTCGAAACTATCACGAGAAATCCCAAAAGACAAAAAAATCATGATTACCTTTGGTGGAGGAAGTGTTAAAAAGAACGGTATATACGACCAAGTTATAACTGCATTGGAAGAACATAATTATATTGAATTTTGGGGAATAGAACCTAATCCAACGTACGAAATATTGATGGAAGCGGTAATACTTGCTCGCAAATATCAGATTGATTATCTGTTAGCTGTAGGCGGCGGTTCGGTAATAGATGGAACTAAATTCATTGCGGCTGCCATCCCATATCCTACCGACCCGTGGGAATTTGTGTTGGATGACCGTAAAATCAAGCAAGCGATTCCGTTGGCAAGCATTTTAACTTTGCCTGCTACCGGTTCGGAAATGAACGGCGGTTCAGTAATTTCTAAAAAAGCTACACAAGAAAAATACGCATTTCACCATCCTTTGGTATATCCCGCTTTTTCCATCTTAGATCCCGAAAGCTGCTATTCCTTGCCGAAAGAGCAAATAGCTGCCGGAATTGCCGATACGTTTGTACATATTTTAGAACAATATCTAACCAAAAGCAATCAATCTATGGTAATGGATCGTTTTGCCGAAGGCTTATTATTGACACTCATTGAATTGGCACCCAAACTCATAAAAAATCATTCCGATTATGATACCATGGCAAACTTTATGCTTACGGCTACCATGGCATTAAACGGATTTATCGGCATGGGAGTGGAACAGGATTGGGCAACTCACTTAATTGGGCACGAATTAACGGCTTTACACGGCATTACTCACGGTGTAGGTTTAACTATTGTCGGACCGGCTTTAATGCAGGTAATGCGAAAAGAAAAAGAAGATAAACTTCTTCAATATGCTGATAGAGTATGGAATATCACTAATATTGAAAAAGACGCCATGATCGATGAAGCCATTGAAAAAACAATTGCTTTTTACCGTTCCTTAGGAATTAAAACCAAACTATCCGAACATCAAGTGGGCCAAGATACTATCAACAAAATCGTGGATCGTTTCACCGAAAGAAACACCATTTTGGGTGAAAACCAGAGCATTACACCGGAAAAAGTACGTGAGATTATGAATATTTGCAAATAAATGAAAATAACATTTTTAGGAACCGGAACATCACAAGGCGTACCCATTATTACCTGCGAGTGCGAAATTTGTCGTTCAGACAATCCAAAAGATAAACGACTTCGTTCTTCCGTTTTGGTTGAACACAAAGGAAAAACTTTTGTTATTGATACCGGACCCGATTTCCGACAACAAATGTTGCGTGAACATGTAAAACATCTTGACTTTGTGTTATTAACTCATGAGCATAAAGATCATATCGGTGGTTTGGACGATATACGTGCTTTTAATTTCACACAACAGGAAAATATGAATGTTTATGCCAATAAACGCACTTGTCGAGCTATTCGTTCCGAATATGCCTATGCATTTGATGAATATAAATATCCGGGTGTACCTGAAATCAATCTCATTGAAATTGATAAAGACCCTTTTAATGCCAAAGGAATTTCAATACAACCCATTCAATTGATTCACTTTAAAATGCCAGTAACCGGATTCCGAATTGATAAAATGGCATATATTACCGATGCAAGTTTTATTTCAAAAGAAGAAATGTTAAAATTGCAAGGTTTGGATTTGCTTGTTTTAAATGCATTACGCATTAAACCTCATTATTCTCATTTTAATTTGGAACAAGCCATTAATATATCCAAACAACTGCAAGCAAAACAAACTCTTTTCACTCATATCAGTCATGCTATCGGTTTTCATGACCAACGAAATGCCACCTTACCCCCTACTATTCAATTAGCAAACGACGGTTTGAGTATTGAGATATAATAATTAAAATTCTATTTCTTCAAAATCTTAGCCGTTACTATTCCATTTTCGGTATTTACCCAAATAATATATAAACCATTTTGTAAATTACTAAGATCAAGTACACTTTCGGTTGTATTTACTTTTAGTCTTTTAACTTCTTTCCCAACCACATCAAAGATTTTTATTTCTTCAAGATTGCCATTTAAACTTTGAATAGTTAATTTATCGGAGGTCGGATTGGGAAATATATTCATTCCT
>CAYZQG010000168.1:0-3747 GCA_964480685.1 uncultured Lentimicrobiaceae bacterium | reverse complement strand
GGCAGTATACATAATTTGTTTAAATATCAGGATAACAATATAATAATATATTATTTTGGTTGTTTTCGGTGTTTTGGCATAATGATTGAACTTAGCAAAGAAAATTTTAAAGTATACTAACAAAATAAAGAAAGGGAAAATATAATAATGGGAAAAATAATAGGAATTGATTTAGGAACCACGAATTCGTGTGTTGCAGTAATGGAAGGGAATGAACCGGTTGTTATTCCTAATAGCGAAGGAAACAGAACAACACCTTCTATTGTAGGTTTTTTAGATAATGGCGAACGAAAAATCGGGGATCCTGCCAAACGACAAGCTGTTACCAATCCTAAAAAGACGGTTTCTTCCATCAAACGTTTTATGGGTGAAACTTTCGACAGAATGGATAAAGAAGTTAAACGCGTTAGTTATACCGTAGTAAGAGGAGATAACAATACGCCTCGCGTTAAAATTGATGATCGTATGTATACACCGCAAGAAATATCGGCGATGGTACTTCAAAAAATGAAAAAAACAGCCGAAGATTATCTCGGACAAGAAATAACCGAAGCTGTTATTACCGTTCCCGCTTATTTCAGCGATTCACAACGTCAGGCAACTAAAGAAGCCGGTGAAATTGCCGGATTAAATGTAAAACGTATTATAAACGAACCGACTGCTGCCGCTTTAGCGTATGGCTTGGATAAAAAAATGTCGGATGTTAAAGTAGCCGTTTTCGATCTTGGTGGAGGTACTTTTGATATTTCCATTCTTGAACTTGGCGACGGTGTATTTGAAGTTAAATCAACCAACGGCGATACGCATCTTGGTGGCGATGATTTTGACCATGTAATCATTGATTGGTTGGCACAAGAATTTGATTCTGAGTATCATATTGATTTAAGAAAAGACCCGATGGCTCATCAACGCTTGAAAGAAGCTGCCGAAAAAGCAAAAATCGAGTTGTCGAGTGCTACTTCAACCGAAATCAATTTACCGTATATTATGCCGGTTGACGGTGTTCCAAAACACTTAGTAAAAACCTTAACTCGCTCTAAATTTGAACAATTATGCGATCATTTGATTCGTGCTACTGTTGAACCATGCCGTAAAGCTTTGAGTGATGCGGGTTTGAAAGCTTCCGATATTAACGAAGTTATTTTGGTTGGTGGGTCTACCCGTATTCCTGCCATTCAGAAATTAGTGGAAGATTTCTTCGGTAAAGTGCCTTCTAAAGGAGTAAATCCTGATGAAGTAGTTGCCGTAGGGGCTGCTATTCAAGGTGGTGTGTTGACAGGTGAAGTTAAAGACGTATTGCTGCTCGATGTAACTCCGTTGTCCTTAGGTATTGAAACCTTAGGTGGTGTAATGACCCGTTTAATCGAATCGAACACTACCATTCCAACTAAAAAATCGGAAGTGTTTTCTACCGCTGCCGACAACCAAACTTCGGTCGAGATACATATCTTACAAGGCGAACGTCCGATGGCAAACGGTAACAAAAGTATAGGTCGTTTCCATTTAGATGGAATTATGCCCGCACCAAGAGGAATCCCTCAAATTGAAGTTATTTTCGATATTGACTCTAACGGTATATTAAATGTTACAGCCAAAGATAAAGCTACCGGTAAAGAACAAAAAATCCGTATCGAAGCTTCTTCCGGCTTGACCGATAGCGAAATTGAACGTATGAAAAACGAAGCTGCCGCCAATGCCGATGCCGACAAAAAAATGAGAGATGAAATTGATAAGTTGAATACTGCCGATGCCATGATTTTCAATACCGAAAAACAATTGAAAGAATACGGCGAAAAAATACCTGCCGATAAAAAAGCTTCGATTGAAGGAATTTTGGAACGATTGAAAGAAGCACATAAAAATAAAGACTTAGCCGGTATTGACACTGCCATGAACGAAATGAATCAATTGTGGAATACCATTTCTCAAGAAATGTATAATGCACAAAATCAACAGGCTCCTCCTCAACAGGAACCCGATTCCGGAAATGCCGACAATACTAAAAAAGACGGCGAAGTAACCGATGTAGATTTTGAAGAAGTTAAATAAAATTATAACAAGATATTAGTAAAGAGCTGTTCTTCGGAATGGCTCTTTTTTTTGTAAAAATTATCAAAAAATCGCAAATAAATACATTTTTTCTCAAAATAAAAAATATACCTCAAACGTTTGTAAAATGGTTTTAAAAATATATTAACATGACAAATACAGTGGACATCAAAGAATTGAATGATCGTATTCAAAGAGAAAGTTCGTTTGTTGACATCATCAACATGGAAATGAGTAAAGTCATTGTCGGGCAAAAATCCATGGTTGAGCAATTGCTCATCGGATTGCTGTCGAAAGGACACATTTTGTTAGAAGGCGTGCCCGGCTTGGCAAAAACATTGGCTATTAAATCGTTGGCAAACGTTATACACGCCAAATTCAGTCGTATTCAGTTTACACCCGATTTGTTACCTGCCGATTTGGTAGGCACGATGATCTACAGTCAGAAGAAAGAGGAATTTGTGGTTAAAAAAGGACCCGTTTTTGCCAATTTTATTTTGGCAGATGAAATTAATCGTGCACCGGCAAAAGTACAAAGTGCATTGCTCGAAGCCATGCAGGAACGACAAATTACCATCGGAGAGATTTCCTATCCATTAGCAGAACCTTTTTTAGTAATGGCTACGCAAAACCCTATCGAACAGGAAGGTACTTATCCGCTTCCCGAAGCACAATTGGATCGTTTTATGTTAAAAGTTGTAATCGGTTATCCGACAAAAGAAGAAGAAAAATTAATTCTTCGTCAAAATATCGGCAACGAACAAGCCCAAACGCATGCCTGTCTTAAAGCCGAAGATATTATTCATGCTCGTGAAGTTGTACGTGAAGTATATGTGGACGAAAAAATTGAAAATTATATCACCGATATCGTGTTTGCTTCGCGTTATCCATCACAATACGGCTTAAAGAAGTTTGAAAACATGATAAATTACGGAGCTTCTCCGCGTGCTTCGATCAATTTGGCGTTGGCAGCGAAAGCGTACGCATTTATCAAACGTCGTGGGTATGTAATTCCCGAAGATGTTCGTGCCGTATGCTTATCGGTAATGCGTCATCGGATCGGATTAACCTACGAAGCTGAAGCTGAAAATATTGCTACCGACGACATTGTCAACACCATACTTAATACGGTTGAAGTACCGTAGAAATAACATTCTAAAAAATTATTTCAGCTATGGAATCTTCGGAATTATTAAAAAAAGTTCGTAAAATCGAAATACGTACACGAGCCCTGACACAACAAGTTTTTTCAGGTCAATACCACAGTGCTTTTAAAGGGAGAGGGATGGCATTCAGCGAAGTACGTGAATATAATTACGGCGACGATATACGTTCCATTGATTGGAATGTAACCGCTCGTTTTCACCATCCATACGTTAAAGTATTTGAAGAAGAACGTGAGCTGACCGTTATGCTTCTAATTGATGTCAGCAAATCGAATATGTTCGGAACACGAGGTATGTATAAAAAAGACCTTATTACCGAGTTGGCTGCCGTATTATCGTTTTCAGCCATTACCAACAACGATAAAGTAGGCGTGATTTTCTTTAGCAATAAAGTCGAAAAATTTATTCCTCCTCAAAAAGGAAGAACGCATATTTTACGTATTATCCGTGAATTACTTAACCACGAACCAACCGATAATCATACTAATATTGCCGAAGCATTACGCTATTTAACCAATGCCATCAAACGAAA
>CAYZQG010000167.1:0-3751 GCA_964480685.1 uncultured Lentimicrobiaceae bacterium | reverse complement strand
AAGGATGTTTTGCCTTTTAAACGAATATCATTGTTGTAAGTGTCTAAAACCCAACTCATACGAGCATTCCCAATAATTTTTAAAATTAAACCAGTGCTAAATAATCCAAATCCTACAATATTTCCTGCTGAAGATAAATCGTTAATAAAATTACTACCAATGAATATATAATTTACAGTGTAGATAATATCAGAGCTAACCCAAACAATTAATCCGGGTATAAATAATGAATTACCTATTTTCTTTTGTCGGCAAGCTACTACCCATGTTTCATCATATATATTTTGATTGTTAAACGTAAGCAATTGAATAGCTTCTTGTTCGGATAAGGGTTTATTCCCAAGACGTAAATAGGAAAGTGATTCTGAATCAAACGCCAATTCTTCATTGGAATTCAAAGGTCTTGTTGCGGGAAGAGTATCCGATTGTACCGTAAACATATCACGGTTTCCATTGGCATAGTTTATCATGACCACATCTTTCTTTTGAATGCTATAAGATGGACCTTCTTGATTGTTCCACATTTTAAATTCTATAATTCCACTATCAATATTGATTACTTTGGCTTCGATTTTAGTGCCATCATACATAAAGATAACATCTTGTGCCTTTGATAAATGTATAAAAACAACGATTCCTATTAAAAATAAAAAAGCTTTTTTCATATTTATTATACTAAATTTTATTAATGATTTTTTACGATTAATTATTTTGCAAAATTAAAAAAAAAATTAAAACAAACAAACTTACTTCTATTTTTTTTTAATATTTCTAAGAATCTTTTAAAAATAAATTAAATTTGTACATTTAGAATTCGTCTTATTATGAAAATTACGATTTTATCAATTATATATCAATTAGATTTTTAATATTTTTTTCTTTCATTGTTATGGATACTTTGAAATTGATGTACTTTTGTAGAGTTTTTTATATAAATAAAAATTATAGTTAATCAATAATTTAGCTTAAATTTTACAATACAAATGAATAAACGTACTATTTTATGGCAACTTTTACCGGGTTTTATTCCGTTGTTTATTTTTATCCTTGCCGATGAAATTTGGGGTACAACGATCGGATTGATTGTTGCTGTTGTTGTCGGTATTGTGGAATTGGTTTATTATCGAATAAAAGACAAAAAGTTTGATAAATTTATTTTATTGGATACTTCCCTAATTATAGTTTTGGGATTGGTTTCGATAGTACTTGATAATGATGTGTTTTTTAAGATTAAACCTGCTTTAATTGATGTTTTAATGTGTATTATTCTCTGTATTTGGGCGTATGCTCCGGGAAATGTAATGCTAACTATGTCGAAAAGATACATGAAAGGAATGACCTTCAACGATGAACAAACTGAATACATGAAAAAAAACATGCGGGTATTATTTTGGATATTTATTGCCTATACCGCTTTGGTTTTCTATTCGGTATGGTTTATGAGCAAGGAAGCATGGGCGTTTATCAGCGGAGGTTTATTTTACATTATTTTTGCCGTTTATTTTGTATATGAGTTTGTTAAAAATAAATTGTTACGAAAAAAAAACATGGAAGAATGGCTTCCGATTTTAAATATTAAAGGTGAAATTATTGGCAAAGCTCCTCGTAGTCTGTGTCATACAAACAAAGAGTATTTGCATCCCGTCATACATTTACATGTTGTGAATAATAAGGGAGAAATTTATTTGCAAAAACGGGCGTTAAATAAAAAAGTTCAACCCGGGAAATGGGATACATCTGTAGGTGGGCATATCGGTTTCGGCGAAGAAATCGAATCCGGATTGCGAAGAGAAGCTTTAGAAGAATTGGGAATACAAGATTTCTCTATCCAATCGATAGGAAATTATATTTGGGAATCGGAAATTGAAAGGGAGTGGGTTTGTTGTTTCCTAACAAAATATAATGGACAGATTATCATTGATAAAAACGAGATATTAGAAGGTAAATTTTGGTCTCAAACCGATATTAAAAACAATCTTGGAAAAGGTATTTTTACACCGAATTTTGAAGAAGAATATCGAAAATATGCTACGCTTCTTCGGTAAAATCAATATAGGTTAAATTTTTAGGAATGGAAGTGCAATTACGAGCCAATGCCAACTTTTCAGAGTCGGAATCGGTGGCAACAATGTGTAATTCTTTCTTTACCAATGCTGCCAATAAAGCAAATTCTCCTTGTCCGCAATTGTTTATGTAATAAGTCCCTTCATTAGGCAATTTTGAAATTTCTTCTGCAAAATTTCGATTAGTTTTCAGTATTTTACGAGCATGTTTTTCAATTTGTCTTCCTTTGTATACATAGTTATATAAAACTAGGTCTTTGTAATAATCGGGAGTTTCTAATTCGGCAACCATCCGATTATAGCTTTCTTTGTACCATTGACGTGCCAAACGCATTGTTTCCAATATGGTTTTATTTTTCCGGAAATAAAAATTATCCGGACTAATTCTTTCTCCAATTTGAATGGTAATGCTCCCTTTTCGTAAAAGGAATTCTTTTTTCGGAAAAGTATGTCCGATTCCGTGAACCACAATGGGAACTATATCAAGATGGAGTTTATCGGCTAAATAAAAAGCGCCTTGATGAAAGCGAAGAATAGAACAATCGGCAGAGCGAGTTCCTTCGGGAAATACTAAAATGGAATAGCCGTCAGCAACGAGTTTTTCTAATTTTTGGATGTTATTTTCAATCCCATCCATTACAGGCAAGTAATCTGCATAATGAATAATCCAACCGTAAAAAGGTGAATTCCATACCCATTTATTGGTTAAAACAATTATTTTGGGTGATAACATCAAGGTAAAAAGAAGATCTAAATGCGATTGATGATTACTGATAATGACACTTGGTATATCAAAAGTTTCATTCTTTTGATTCAAGATTTTATAAGGTACTTGAATAAATATATGCGATATAAACCGCATGGTATTACATAACATTCTATGAAAGTTGAGCTTTTGTTTTTTATTTTTTCCAAAGAAAGCAAGCGAAAAAACAGCTATTAAACTTAATAGGAGGCTTCCAACAAAAAATATGGTGAAAGCTAAAAAGGTTTTACAAAAATTCCAAAAAGTAATGGGAATAGGTCTGTTTTTACCTTTTTCGGTGGTTAGCCATTTAAAGATTAATGGAGGAAAAACATACGCCATCAACACAACAGAAATCATTCCGACAATGGTAACTTCAGCCAATGAGCGCATGGCAGGATGTTTGGCAACTATCAATGATCCGATGCCAATAAACATGATAAATGCAGAAAGTAAGACGGTATTTTTATATGAAACCAACATTTTTTTGCGGTATGTGTATTCATACATCAGTCCTTCGGTAACAAAAATAGTGTAATCGTCGCCCATTCCGAAGATAAAGGTTGCTAAAATAATGTTAATGATATTGAAATGCATATCGAAAATATGCATAATTCCCAGAATCCAAATCCAAGCAATCGCTAAAGGTATAAAAGCCAGCAGACTAATTTCGAAGCGTCCAAAAGAAAGGGTAAGAAAAACAAACACTAAAAATCCGCAAATATATAGCACATAATCAAAATCTTTGGAAAGAGCTTTTACCATTTTTGTGGTAATGGAGCCGGTATCGAACGAAAAAGTATGTTTATCAATTGAATTTAAAGATTCTTCCAAACGAAAACGATTTTCGGGATGGGTTAATAAAATTGTGAAAATCATAGCTCTGTTATTGGCATCCACCATGTAGTTGCCGGCAAAAGCATTAACAATAGGGTCAAAATAG
>CAYZQG010000166.1:0-3822 GCA_964480685.1 uncultured Lentimicrobiaceae bacterium | reverse complement strand
CCAAACGAAAACGATTTTCGGGATGGGTTAATAAAATTGTGAAAATCATCGCTCTGTTATTGGCATCCACCATGTAGTTGCCGGCAAAAGCGTTAACAATAGGGTCAAAATAGGCAATGGGTTTTACTTGAAAATCTTTATCTAAAAGGGTATCAAATCCGAAAAATGAGTCGGATTTAAATCCTACGGAAGAAGATAATGTTCTAATATTCTCCTTTACAGAGACTTTCCGGTTTTTCCAAAATTCATTCCATAATGCTATGCGTTTTGCTTGCATGGCTGCCGAAGGCAAATAAATGCCTATGGACGATCGCTTGCAAATCATTGTATCGTGTTGCATCAGAGAATCTATTGCATGGGATGAATGTTCGTAGTTTTCCAAGGCTTCATCCATTGTTTTTCCTTCCGAAACACAATATAAGGTATGTTTGTGTTGGTTCAATGCTCGGTTAAGTTTATCCATTTGTTGAGCTTGATGCTCGGTCATATAATTGATTTTGTTCATATTGGTTTCAAAAGTAGTCTGTTTGCTCAGAAAATAGAATACGATAGTAAGCACACAAATTACTACGATAAACCAGCTACTGTTTTCAGGCGATAAAGATGCTAATCGTTTGAAAACTAATTTTTCATCTTGAACATGTGAAACGCTGCGTTTGGGTAATAAATGAGGAATGAAAACCAAAACAAACAAAACCGTTCCTAAAAGCAGCAGCGAAGCAAACAAACCAAAATCATGCATGGCTTCGGCACTGATAAACAATAAGCTTAAAAAGGCTCCTATGGTGGTTATATTGCCTGTGGTGAGCGGAGGTGTAATGTCTTTCAAACTTTCTTCTACGGTATAACCGTGTCGATAATGAGCTAAAAAATGAAGCGGATAATTGGTGGCAATTCCCATAATAATAGAGCCGATACCGATGGAAATCAATGAGATGCTGTCACTAAATAAAGATAAAATTCCCAATGAAAATAATCCGCCGAAAAGCATCGAAGAAAATACCAATACAAGACTGCGTATATTTCGGAAAAAGTAAATCAGCAAACCGAAAATTAAAACAAGGGCAATCGCTATGGATAACCAACTATCATGTTTGATTTGTTGAGCGTTGGTAACACTTACATAAGCAGCTCCAAAACTATCAATATTTATTTTTTCTCCGACTACTTTCCCTGTTTTAGCTACGGCATTTTCAATTTCTTTAATTAAAAGGGCATTGTTCGACGTTTCACTGATTGGATAATTGGATGTTAGAATAACAATCGCTTCTGTTCCTTCTTTATTAAAAATATAATCATTGTTTAATTGAAAAGCATCACTTACCTGAAACGATTGTAAACCCGATAAAATAGGAAATGAAAGACCAAGCGGGTCGTTGATAATCGTTTGTTTCAGCATTCCTCCAACCGGAGAAGAAAGAATAGCTTTGTTACTCTCCAATTTTTGATGTATTTTTTCTTTTGAAAGCAGTGTATCCATACGAGCATAGTCGGCTTCGGTCAGAAAATACGGTAAATTCGTTGAGATAAACCGAGTGATTTCTAAAATCTGTTCCTGATTTATAGTATATCTGATTGATTTAACATGTTGACTATCAATTTTCGATAAATTCTCTACCAAAACATCCACCGCTTCGATAAGGGCATCGGAGTCAACGGCTGCCGTGCTGTCATTCATTTTAACGGTAAGTAAAATTTGATTGGCTGCTCCTATATGTTGATAGGCAAAATTAATGCGTTCGTTTTCTTCATTTTGAGGAAGAAAACCTGAAATATCTTCTTTTGAACGTAACCCGGTAATTCCCCAAACACAAATAAGTATTATGAGAACCAATATAATCCATAAGGAAGCTTTTCGTTTTTGAAAAAAATGATACACCGATAAAAATAACTTGCTCATATACGTTTGGTTAATGAATGAATTAATAAAGAAGGATAGCCGTAAATAACTGCCAAAAAACACAATAAAGTATTCAATAAACTGATTCTCAAAAAATCACGATTAGGGCGGAAATGAGATACTCTATCTTCTTTTGAAGGATAAAAAACTTGAATAGGAATAGCAATCAAACGAATGCCTTTCCAAGCGGAGCGAACTAATAGTTCAACTTCGGCTTCGTAACGAGTACAAATCGGCAACATGGATTTCATTTTTTGAATCGGATACAAACGATATCCCGTTTGAGTATCGGGCAAATTATACGAAGTTTGAACGCGTACCCAAAAATTGGAAAATTTATTGGCGAATAAACTCCCTTGTTTCATATTGGGTTGATTCAAATTGCGACTGCCAATCAGCAAGCTATCGGGATAGTGTTGAACAGCTTCAAAAAATACGGGAATATCTTCGGCAAAATGTTGTCCATCCGAATCTAGCGTTAACACATACCGAAACCCTCTTTGCCGTGCTTCGCAAAATCCGGTTTTAAGAGCATAGCCTTTTCCTTTGTTTTTAGGATAGGAAAGAACTTGGATTTTATCCGAATAGGAAGCCAATATTTCAGCGGTTTTATCGCTCGAACCGTCATTAACAACCATTACATCCGAACAATAGACTAAGACCGAATCAATGACTTTTGCCAATGTCCTTTCATTGTTATAGGTTGGAATTAAGACGCATATTTCTGATGGTTTCATTTGTTAAAAATTCATAATAGGTTAAGCATCAATAACAGATAAACGTAAATTTAATTTTGCAAAAACAATTTCTCCGGACAATACAATAACGTTTGAAAGATACGCATCACCATTTTCGTTGGCTTGTAAACTAATTTGAAAAATAACTTCCGGAAAATCATTCGGTATAATAGCATTGATAAATTTCAAATTTTTTATTTCTTTTATCAATAAGCATTTTTGGGTTAACGATTCCGCCAATTCTTTAATTATTTGAATGATACAAGCTCCGGGCGTAATTGGATTGCCTTGAAAATGTACTTGATAAATAACATGTAATGGGTTGAACCGAACCGAACATAAAAAATTGCCATTGACATCGGTGGTAGTTTCGGATAGGGTATAAAAACTATCTTTTAACATAATTAATTGATTTTGAATTTATCGTCGGATATCGTAACGTTCTTTTTGATATTCAAAAGCGTAATGGTAGTCATATCGTCACCGGCTTCGTTCATTTCGATAACATTTGCCAAATAGGTTTTGGCATCCACATATACGTTGATGGTGGTGAATACCATTTTTATTTTTGAGTTTTTCGGTGTAAGTTTTATTCGTATTTGTTTTTGGTCAGTAAAATAGCTTGCTGTAAAATCTTTACTGTCAACCAAGCCTTTACCATTAATCATACCCATAATCATTTCGGTCATGCTTTTAATCATTTTCGACGATTGTGCATCCAATTTGGTGATTCCGTTGCTGTTTTTGACAATGCTTTTTCCTTCTTTCATAATAAAAGCAAAGGCTTGAGGTGAAGTATATTCCCATCGTAAAGCATTGGGCGATTGAAAGTACATCATCCCTTTCGAAATCGAAGGTTCTTTTAAAAGCGTACTTGTCTTTTTTTGAATAAAATTACATTGTAAACTTTGTATTGATTTTGAGGCTGTTTGCATATTTCGGATAAAAACCGTTTTTTCACTTTCGGTCATTTGACGGAAATTACTCGTTTGAGCAAAACTATTTAATGAAATGAAAAACAGACTGATTGTTATTATCCATCCCAATTTTTTTCTTTTCGTTATCGAAATAGTAGAAACTTTATACATACGTATTATTCTCAAATTTTTTAATTTGCAAAAGTAACGATTTTTCCGCTTGCTTTGCCCATGTATTCCATAATTTGATTGTAATTTTTTTGGTTTT
>CAYZQG010000165.1:0-3846 GCA_964480685.1 uncultured Lentimicrobiaceae bacterium | reverse complement strand
ACCTATGATGAGATTAAAGCTAAGATGAAAGAGGCTTCTCAACATGAACTAAAAGGAATTCTTGATTATACCGAAGACAGTGTCGTTTCTTCCGATTTTATCGGTGATTCACATACCTCTATTTTTGATGCCGGTGCCGGCATAATGTTAAACGAACATTTTGTGAAATTGGTAGCTTGGTATGACAATGAATGGGGCTACTCTTGTAAAATTGTAGATATGATTGAATATACCAATACAATAAAATAACTTTAAAAATCAACAAAAAGCTATATTGTTACAATATAGCTTTTTTTATAACTTACACATGACAACAGTCAAACGTTTTTACAAACAACTGGTCGGATTATTCTTTCTATTTATCTGCCAAACGGTGTTTTCTCAAGCACCGGATGCGTATATTGTTACCTTTACGGATAAGGATAATTCTACGTATGAAGTAGCATTTCCCGAAGCGTTTTTATCGCCTAAAGCTATCGAAAAAAGAACTCGGTTAAACATTCCTATAACGGAAGAAGATTTACCTATTAATCCCTCTTATATAGATGCTTTAAATGCTTTTAGCTCCATTCATATAATTGCTCAGTCAAAATGGATGAATTATGTGGTTATTACATGTTCAAATCAACTGTTGTTAAATACATTGCCATATTTACCGTTTGTTGACCAAGTGGAAAAAATATACCATGTTGATTATAGTAGATTTAGTGTTCAATTTTCGGATCGAAATTTTAATTTTTCCAATCAAATAGTCAGCGAACCCGATACAAACGGTTTAGACTATTATGGAAAAGCAGCGGGGCAAATGCGTGTCCATAATGGCAACTATTTGCATCAAAACGGATTTAGAGGAGATAATATGCTTATTGTTATGCTCGACAATGGGTTTAATAGTTTGGATACGCTGAATTATTTTTTGGGGTTTCGTAATTCAATTCATTTTTTAGGCACCTATGATGCTGCCTCTCAAAACAATTATAACATCTATCGAAGTGGAAGTCATGGTACGCTTGTGTTATCAGTAATGGCATTGAACGAACCATATACTTTTGTGGGAACTGCACCCAATGCCGATTACTTTTTAGTACGTACCGAAATGGATGGGTATGAGGATTTGTTGGAGGAATATTTTTGGGTAGAAGGAGCCGAATTTGCCGATAGTTTGGGTGCCGATGTAGTGAATTCTTCCTTGGGATATTCTCGCTTTGATAGTGTATATCAAAATCATACGTTCTATGATTTAGATGGAAAACATAGTGTAGCATCTATTGCGGCGAGTAAATTAGCTCAAAAAGGTTGCATTGTTTGTGTGGCTGCAGGCAATGAAGGTGAAAAACCTTGGCATTTCATTTCTATTCCTTCCGATGCGCCCGATGTTTTGTGTGTGGCTGCTATGAATACCGATAGTGTAATTGCAGATTTTAGCTCTCGCGGAGACCCTTCTTTCCTTTATGTAAAACCGGATATTACTTCAGTTGGTTGGCAAACAGCCTATTGTTCGATAGCCGATACTCTCTCAAACGGGAATGGCACTTCGTTAGCTACTCCCGTAACTGCCGGATTAAGTGCTTGCTTATGGCAAGCTTTTCCAAATAAATCAAGTTTGGAAATTATGGAAGCCATTCGGCAGAGTGCTCATTTATATAATCAATCCGATTCTCTTTTCGGATACGGAATCCCCGATTTTAAAAAAGCATATCAAATGTTGCTCGAATCTTCGGTAAACGAAATGGAAAACAATCTTGATATTAAACTCTTTCCTAATCCTGCCCATGATTATATGGATATACAATTTGCTTCTGAAATCACATCTTTATATCACGTTGAAATCACCGATGTTAGTGGTAAAGTGTTGATGCATAAATCTTTTAATATTCAAAATGTACGATTAAACATATCAACTTTTGCCAAAGGAATTTATTTTCTTACCCTTAGCCTTCCTAATCGTTGTACGAAAACACTGAAATTTATTATAAATTAGTGGGTTTTTCTTTTATTTGCTTAAAAATTTCTTCTACGGCAAAGTGGATTTTTGTAATCACATTTTGTTTTGCGGGATAAACAAAATAAGTATGGGTTAAATCGGAAAGATCAACACAATCTCCACGACCCCAATATTCATACTCAATATGAATGGCATATGTGCTTGGTGCTGATAATTCAAATTCAAACGATTCCCCATTATATAATGTACCGAAGAGTTTAAACCCGTTTGAATTATGAATTAATTTCACTTTTCCGATTTCAATAAATCCGTTGGGATTGGGAAGATTATGTACAATAACTTCATCTTCAAAATGGTATTTTCCCGAACGAACTTCTTCGGATACATTGCTTCTAATCCATTCATACCAATCGGGAACATGTGAAAAATAAGTTTCACCTTCTAATGCTCTTAAATCGCCTAATTCGGTTAATTCCCATTTTTTACCACAGGCATTACACCACAAAAAATGCTCTCCCGAATCCATTTTACTTTCGGTTTTGCAATGCGGGCATTGATAAAGAACTTTATGCAATCCGTTGGCTCTTTCTTTTTCTTTTATTATAATATGATTGTCTTTTTGCCATTTCCATTCATCATAATAAAAGGCTTTTTCTATTCGTTGGTTGATTTCTTCCGTTGTGGAATCAGCAATGTCTTGTTTTGTAAGTATTTGTTCCATATCACTTTCATATCGGACATATCGAGTATGTTTACTCCAAAAAGGAGCAGCCAAATAATGACCGTGACAATTTAAAACAACTACCGGTAATTGGTTTAGTTTAACTAATTTACCTAATGATTCCGGTAAAATAGCCGTTGTTCCGCTTATGGAATACCGTGCTTCGGGATAAATAACAGCTATATTTTTATTGACATGCAATACTTCATGTAAATGTCGAACCAGCATTACATCGTTTGTGAATTTACGTTTTGAAATGCCCCCAACTTGTTCCAATAACCATTTTAAACCGATAAAACCATCAAGGGCTACTACATAATTAGCTCGGTAGGGTAGAACAGCCATGGTTAATACTTTGAAATCATCAAATGCCATGTGAGTTGATAATAATATGTAAGGCGGTTTTAATCCTTTCATATTTATTCTGTTAATCTTCAAACGATGATAAATGGCACAAGGTAAACTAATTAACCATGTTATTGGGGTAAGATATAATCTTTGTTTTATGGGTTTTTCGGTTTTGTAAATGTAAGGATTTTTTATTTTACGTTTCTTCGCCATTAATTTATTTGACATATATCTTGTTTTTTTAAATTTTCAAGTGCAAAAGTATATTTTTTTTCTTACAATGCTACTTGATAATTTTAAAATGATAAAATAATCGGTATAATTAGTGAATTATATTTATATTAGGCAGAATTTCAATGAAATATAGTTTATCCTGAATTATTTTAAATACTCCTGAAGTAATTATTTTTTCGGATTATATTCTTTTAATTTAGCGATTAATAGTTCACATTCCGATTCGGAAATGCTTGGATTACTTTTCTTTAAAGCTGTAATATAATGAGCTATTTCGTCTTCTTTGGCAGGATATCCAATGTTGCCGTTGCCGTTATCACTGTCAATAATCCATTTCCCGTCAGCAGAAAAAATAAGCCAAAAAGGGGTTCCTCCTTTGCCGTACACTTTATATAATTCAACTCCTTCTTTGCTTTGTTTGTTGTCTATATTTTTAATAAGGAAGTATTTGGAGAGAATTGTTTTTACCGTACTGTCGTTGTGATAGTTTTCCATTACACGACACCAAATACAATTCGAAGCATTGAAAACCAAAAAGAGATTTTTATCAGCCTTTTTTGCTTCTTTAGAATATAGGTTTAACGAATCGTTTTGAACA
>CAYZQG010000164.1:0-3860 GCA_964480685.1 uncultured Lentimicrobiaceae bacterium | reverse complement strand
GCATGCAATTATTGCAAGAAATAATTTCGCCTGTAAGTCTTTTTTGTACAAGTCGTTCGGTGCGTTCCGAAAGAGCTTCTATGCTTATTTTGTCTACTACTTCTTTGGCAAAAGCATGCATCAGTAAAACCCTTGCATTTTGTTCACAAATGCCTCTTGTACGTAAATAGAACATGGCTTCTTCATCTAATTGTCCAACCGTTGATCCATGACTACATTTTACATCGTCGGCATAAATTTCTAAAAACGGTTTAGTAATTACATCGGCTTCATCGGTCAATAAAATATTTCGATTGGTTTGATGAGCTTCGGTTTTTTGAGCATCTTTCTCTACATATACATGTCCGATAAATCGTGCCTTTGCCTGCTCATCCATAATACCTTTATATAATTGATTGCTTTTACATTCAGGAGCATTGTGCCTGACATACAGACAATTAGTAATTTCTTGTTTTTTATCAACCAAATACAACCCATTAGCATTTACTTCGGCTTTAGGTTCAGCAAGGTTAATAGCAATGGTATTGTGAACCATTCCTCCATTAAAAACAGTAGTATTGGTATTCACTTTACTATTTCTTTTTTGATGTATCAATAAATGATTAATAAGTGTAGATTTATTATCTTTATTTTCCAACTTGAAATAATCGCAACTTGCCGATTTTCCAACATAAATTTCGGTAACGGTATTAATTAATGTTTCTTTACATTCCAATGAATCATCACAATGTACAATTTTTACCGAAGCATTTTCCCCTATGCAAACTAAATTTCGAGGTTGAATAAAAATATTTTCTTGTGAATTTACAATGTAAACAATCTGTATAGGTCTTTTAACATGAATATTATCAGGTATATAGGCAAAAAAACCATCTTGCCATGAAGATAAATTAAAATCAATCAAACCATTAGAAATAACATTATTTTTATTCAAACAAGCTGCAACCAAATCGGGATAACGCAGTATGGCTTCGCGTAAACTGCCATAAATTGTTCCATCGGGAAAAACCGTTAAAGGAGCATGTTGATGAACATACCAACCGTTTAAAAAAGTAAACATTTCGGCATTAATATCTTGTGTAGAACATTGAAAATAATTTTCCACAGGTTGATATTCATTAGCTTGTTTTTGAACGATATAGTTTTTGTTTTTTAAAATAGCTTCCCATTTTATTTCTCTCCACATTTCCTTCGATTTATCGGGGACACCTTTTGTACGAAAATTTTCGGCAGCTTCTATGCGTTGATTAACAAAATAATCTTGGCTATTATCGGCTTTATTTTCCGGTAAAAATTGTAAAAAATATCGATTTATTTCTTCTAATTCAGTCATGTTAATTTCTCTCCAATTTCTTTATTATTTTGCAAAAATACACTAATTTTTATTTCCATATTACATCTATTTTTAAATAATGCTTATTCCGCTTATTTACCATTTTAAAAAAAACATTACCTTTGCATAAAATAAAAATAATTTTATATGCTTGAAAATGCGAATACAACTCCTCTTGCCGAATGCGGAGAATTTGGTTTAATTGATTTATTGACAAAAAATATTCAACTTAAAAACAAAAGTACTATCTTAGGCGTGGGCGATGATGCCGCCATTATAGATAGCGGAAATCGTTATCAAGTTATTTCAAAAGATTTACTTGTTGAAGGAATCCATTTTGATGTAAGTTATTGTCCATTAAAGCATATTGGATATAAAGCCATTGCTTCCAATCTTTCCGACATGGCAGCTATGAATGCCAAACCCGAACAAGTATTGGTAGGAATTGCCGTCTCGAGCCGTTATACGGTCGAAGCTATCGAAGAAGTTTATAAAGGAATGTATCTCTGTTGCGAACGCTACGGAATTGATCTGGTAGGAGGAGATACCTGTTCGAGTTTAAGTGGTTTATGTATCAGCATTACCGTTTTGGGATATGCCGAACCTTCAAAAATTGTAAAACGAAGTACTGCTCATGAAAACGATTTAATTTGTGTTTCGGGCGACCTTGGAGCTGCTTATATGGGCTTATTGATTTTAGAAAGAGAGAAAAAAGTGTTTTTAGAAAATCCTAAAAATCAACCTGATTTAGATGGATTTGATTATCTTATAGAACGACAATTGAAACCGGAACCTCGCTTGGATGTTATTAAAGCGTTACAAGAAAATAATATTTTACCTACTTCCATGATTGATATATCCGATGGTTTGGCTTCGGAAATATTGCATATTTGTCATGATTCAAAAAAAGGATGTTGCCTTTATGAAGAAAAAATTCCTATTGATACCCTAACGTACGATACGGCAATGGAATTTCAATTAATCCCTTCGACTATTGCTCTCAATGGAGGAGAAGATTATGAATTATTATTTACTGTAAAGCAAGCCGATTATGAAAAAATAGCTACTATAAAAGAGGTTTCCTTAATTGGTCATATTACGGACGAAAATGCCGGATGTTATTTGATTACCAACGATAAAAAATCAATTCCCATCTCAGCGCAAGGATGGGATGCTTACCTTAAAAATCGTTTCTAAAATGAAAAAAATCCTTGTCGGTATTGTATGTTTTTGGACAGTAATCAGTTTTTCACAATCCCTATCCGAAAAACTGACTCAATTCATGCAGGAACTTGCAAGCGATACAAATTTTACGGCTGCTTCCATTGGGTTATGTGTAAAAGAAGTAAGTTCCGGACAAGTAATTTTTGATTATAATGCACATAAAAATTTTGTTCCTGCTTCGCTTCAAAAATTACCCTTAACGGCAATCGCCTTACAAAAATACGGAAGTAATTATACCTTTAAAACTTATCTATTAGTTTCAGGTACAATAAAAGACAGTGTATTAAAAGGAGATGTTTATATTATCGGTGGTGGAGACCCTACTTTGGGATGTACGCGTTTCAAAGAAACTTTTCCCGATACAATTTTTGCAAAGTGGCATAAAGCCTTGGTTGCAAATGGTATTCGTACTATTACAGGAAATCTCTATATAGATCCTTCTTTTTTTGATTCTCATCCTTTAAACGATAACTGGATGTGGGGCGACATCGGCAATTATTTCGGTGCCGGAGCAAGGGGTTTATCGTGGCACGAAAACATGTTTGTTATCACCATGGCTCCTGCCGATAGTATTAATAAAAAAGGAATTATTACCGATATCTATCCACTGCTACCGAAAGACTTTATCATTAACAATGAAGTTTTAACCACAAAAAAAGAAACGGAAAGCTATCTTATGGTTTATGGCGACTCCTATGGAAAACAACGGGAAATCTCCGGAAACATCGCACTAAACAAAGCTACGCTTTCTGCCAAAGGAGCCTTACCTTTTCCCGAATATGTTTGTGCTGTTAGTTTTGAAGATTATTTAGTAAAACAAGGAGTTACCATTCAAGGAAATATTGCTTACATTGACATAGATACACTTAAAAATCAATTTGATACTATAGATGTTCACCAATCTCCTCCCTTGTCGACAATAGTGAATCATATTCATAAAACGAGCAATAATATTTATGCCGAAGCACTGCTTAAATTACTTGGAAAAGGTACTTCTCTCGGAGGTTTAAACGAATTAAAAATCGGGTTAAAACGAATGGGAATACCTACCGAAAATATCCGCTTGGCTGACGGATGTGGGCTATCAAGTGCTAATTTAATTTCTCCTTATGCGTTGTGTGATGTACTTTCTTATGTTTACACCACTCCTTTTTATAATGCTTATTTGCTTTCTTTATCCGAAGCGGGCGTATCGGGAACCATGAAAAATATTTTGAAAAACAAACCCAAAGGAAGTAATATATATGCTAAAAGCGGCACTATGACCGGTGTGAGAGGTTATGCCGGATATGCCATTAATGCA
>CAYZQG010000163.1:0-3891 GCA_964480685.1 uncultured Lentimicrobiaceae bacterium | reverse complement strand
TATACTTGCCATAATCATGCGAGCTACCCAAAAGAAAATAATATCTGAAGCTGTAATCAAGGTTGCCGTAGGAAAATAATAGGTAATATCCTTGTTATCGGGATAACGTATCCCATCAAACACCGACATGGGCCACAACCAAGACGAAAACCATGTATCCAATACATCCTCATCTTGTTTTAAATCTTCGGTTTTCAATGATAATGAAGGATATTTTGCTTGAGCAAAAGTAAAAGCCTCTTCTTTCGATTTTGCTACAACGAAATCATTGTTAGGTAAATAATAAGCCGGAATACGATGTCCCCACCACAATTGGCGACTGATACACCAATCTTTTACATTTTCCATCCAATGGGAATAGGTGTTTTTAAATTTATCGGGAAAGAACTGAACTTCATCGTTCATCACAACATCCAAAGCCGGTTTTGCCAAGGTTGCCATATCGCAAAACCATTGTTGCGATAATTTCGGTTCTATCACTTCATTGGTACGTTCCGAATAGCCGATTTTATTGACATAATCCTCCACTTTCTCTAAATTACCGGCAGCTTCAAGCAAAGGCACAACGGCTTCACGGGCTTTAAACCGATCCATACCTACCAAAAGTTGAGCGGCTTCGTTGAGGGTTCCGTCGTTATTGAAAATATTTATACTTTCCAATTTGTAGGTTATTCCCAATTGGTAATCGTTGATGTCGTGAGCAGGCGTAATTTTCAATGCTCCCGTACCAAACTCTTTTTCAACATATTCATCAAAAATCAAGGGTACCGACCTTTTTACCAAAGGTACAATAACGCGTTTCCCTTTCAGGTGTTTGTAACGTTCATCGTCGGGATGCATACATACTGCCGTATCGCCCAAAATGGTTTCGGGACGCGTAGTAGCTATGGTAACATATTCGTTTTCGCTTCCTTCAATTTGATAGCGAACATAATATAATTTTGATTGCACTTCACGGTAAACTACTTCTTCGTCCGAAACGGCAGTCAACGCTTTCGGATCCCAATTGACCATACGAATGCCGCGATATATTTTTCCTTTTTGATATAAATCAACAAAAACATCTATTACCGACTCGGATAGAGCCTTATCCATGGTAAAACGGGTACGTTCCCAATCGCATGAAGCACCGAGTTTTTTAAGCTGTTGCAAAATAATACCCCCGTGTTTTTCTTTCCATTCCCAAGCATAGCGGAGAAACTCTTCGCGCGAGATGTCTTTTTTATCTATTCCTTTCTCTTTAAGCAACGCCACTACTTTAGCTTCGGTAGCTATCGAGGCATGATCGGTACCGGGTACCCAACAAGCATTGAATCCCTGCATTCTGGCTCTGCGAATCAAACTATCTTGTATCGTATTGTTTAACATGTGCCCCATGTGAAGTACTCCCGTTACATTGGGCGGGGGAATAACAAGGGTGTATGGTTTACGTGTGTCGGGTTCGGAATGAAAATAGCGTTTTTCCATCCAATATTGATACCATTTATCCTCAATTTGCTGCGGATTGTATTTTGATGAAATTTCCATGTACTTAGATTTTTGAGGGTGCAAAAGTACAATTTTTTTGGATGCAAAAAGACAAAAAAAATAAGCCGTCTTACAAACGGCTTATTTATCTGATATATCTACTCTATTTCTTATTACATAACATCCTCGCCCGACAACGGAATGTATGGACCGTCTTTTACCTCCATAATCACCGCTGATTGTAATACTTCAACCGTATGCCATGTTCCGGCCGGGATGTGAATACCGTAATTTTGCGTTTCTAATGATAGCAAATAACTGTCTTTTACCGTTTTATCCTCGTTGTAGAAAACTACGTTTATTTCTCCCCTTACCAACAAATAGGTTTCTGCCGTTAAGGGATGACGATGAATGGGTAAAACCGTTCCGGGTTCCATGGCATTAAGAAGTCGTTGTGCTTTCGCATCTAACGATGCATGTAAATTAAAATTCATCCGTTTTCGAGGCGAAATTTTCGCTTTACAGGTTAATGTATCTAACAGCTCTTTATCGATTCGTATCTTTTCCACGTTTTGAAGGATTATCTATGTTTTCTTCTTTTTTTATGACTGTGTGAACTTTGTAGAAAATAATCGTCTAATTTTAAATTTAAACCGGCAAAAATTAAATATCCCATAACTAAACCCGTAAAATTAAACAACATATCAAAAACATTAAAACTTCGATACGGTAAAAAATATTGTACAAATTCAATGGCAAATGAAAATATAGCTCCGGTAATAAACCAAGCAATTTTTTCTTTTTTGAAAAACAAAAATTGAAAAAGTGACCAGGGTAGAAAAATTAAACCGTGGGTTATATAATCTGCTCTGAATTCCCAAATATACATTTCATTTATTTCTTCAGAAAGACTTAAAGGCAAGATATTTAACAATAATATACAGATTGCATAGATCGCAAATACAAACAATATCCATCTTTTTAATTGTGATTTTGTCATCATAAACTTAGCTTCTTTTAATAAACATATTCTTATTTCAGCGAGTAGTATATCTCATTTTTATACTCCCCACACCACTCTTTTTACATAATCGGTATATGAAAGAATAATGCGAACCACTTTATCGCTTACATTAGGTTTGCTGTAATCGGAAACAAGCGGAAAATTACGTTCTTCTACCTTTTGATGTTGCAATTCAGCCAATCCTTGCATAATGCGTTCGGGATTCATTCCTGCCATTATTACGGCAGCTTCCTCCATGGCTTCGGGACGTTCGTGGGCTTCACGAATATTTAACGCTCTGAAATTCAAAATGGAAGATTCCTCACTGATGGTGCCGCTGTCGGACAACACAGCAGTTGCATGTAGCTGTAAATGATTGTAATCGATAAATCCAAGCGGTTTTAAAAGTTGTATTTCTTTGCGAAAAACTATGCCTTTGCTTTCAATCATCTTTCTTGTTCGCGGATGACAGGAAACAATAACGGGAAAATGATAGCGATCGGCAATCGTATTTAATACGTCAACCCATTGATGAAACAATCTATCGTTGTTTACATTTTCTTCGCGATGGGTAGACACTACAAAATACTTTCCCTCTTCCAATTGCATATTTTTCAATATATTCGATGCCTTGATAGCCGGCATATATTGATGCAAAACTTCATACATGGGACTACCTACCTTAATAATTCTATCGGCAGGCAAGCCTTCACGCAAAAGATATTCTCTTGCTATATCACTGTAAGTAAGATTTATATCACTAATATGGTCCACTATCTTCCGATTCGATTCTTCGGGGACACGCTGATCGAAACAACGATTGCCGGCTTCCAGATGAAAAATAGGAATGTGTCGTTTTTTGGCTGCAATGGCACACAAACAGGAATTGGTATCCCCCAACACCAAAAAGGCATCGGGCTTTATTTCTTCCAATAAAGGGTCTATTGCCAGTAGAATATTCCCTGCCGTTACGGTAGCATTTTCGCCTGCCGCTTGCAGAAAATAATCGGGCTTTCGCAAACCAAGCTCCGCAAAAAATACTTCATTTAACTCATAATCATAATTTTGCCCTGTATGAATCAATATATGCTCTATTGCCGAACTTGCATCTAATTTTTGCAAAACACAAGCCAAACGAATTATCTCAGGACGAGTTCCAACAACGGTAACTATTTTTAATTTTTTCATTTTTTATTGTCTAAAGTCTAAAGACTAAGGTCTAAAGACAGAAATTATATATTATTTTTTATATGAATTATTACAATTACTCAATTATTCCATTAATTTGTGAATTCCACCGGAAATACCGTTTATTTTTTGTAATAATACTTCCGACATATCCTTTTCTATATATTTTAAATCTTCGCAAAGATACAACATACTTCTTACTTCCCCGCAACTTGCTTTAGAAATTTTTAAAT
>CAYZQG010000162.1:0-3972 GCA_964480685.1 uncultured Lentimicrobiaceae bacterium | reverse complement strand
TCTTCTACTGACCCTGCTCCTTTTCTTACCGATGGAAGTCCAATTACCGGTATCTCAATATCAAATATTACTCGTCCTCTCGACAGCATTCGTTTTACAATTGGTATTGACACTACTCGACTAAGCCTTGATACAAACTATCTATTACTTGAAAATATACTGAATTATATAGATACTATCCATATTTTCTCTAACGACTCATGGCATATTTCTTGCGATACAGCATGGCTATCACTCTCTGAAACACAAGGTTCTGGAGATAAAGATATATACGTTACCACAAAACAACTTAACTCTACAACCATTGAACGTAGTGTTGAACTATCGGTTATTGCTTCTACAAAAATAAGAACTCTTACCATAAATCAAGAACCTTTACAAATTGATACCTGTTTGCTGGTAAGCAATTTATTTGAAAACGACACGTTTGTTGAACTTGCTTTTTCGTTAGAAGATACTTTACAATATATTTATTCGGCGTCTGAATATTTTTCGATTTTTGATGGAGTAAATATTGATTCCATCAGCATTTATTTCGGCAATGTTAATTTCTCTGCTACCGATTCAATTATAGTAAGAATCGTGAACACAACTTCCTTAAAATATCCAACTTCCTTATTGAAAAAATTCAGCTTTGCCGGAAATACAATCCTCCCAAATGCATGGAATACATTTCCTTTAAATGCTAAGTATAAAACTAGTAAACATTTTTGCATTGATTATATTTTACCTGTAGTAAAAGGCTCTTCCGATTCGGCACATTTCGTTTTTGTAAAAAATGCTACTTATAGAAACAGCAGTCTTTCAACTGCATTTTTAAAAGAAAACACTACTTGGATAAAAGTTAACGAAATTATCGGCGACAATTGCTATTATTCATCCCCCATTCGAATATTTTTATGTCCGTCTGATTTGAGTATTCCTCAACAACCCACGCAAGAAGAAGCAATAATTAACGTTTATCCAAATCCGGCAAATGAAATGTTAAATATTGAAATGGAAGGAATTACGTCATTAGTGGAATTAAAGATTTATAATATCAGCGGGCAATTATTATATATTCGACCTCAGGTAAATCCTATGGAAATACAATCCATTTCTATAATAGACCTACCTGTCGGTATGTATTTCTTGAAAATAAATTCTTCGAAATTATCTAAAGTAAAATCATTCATTGTTGAGTAAAATGGCTCTATACGGTTTTTGTCATATTGCTTTGATTCCTTTACGCTCACAACCCTCACATCGAGCGGAAATGACCTCACAATTATTGTTTGGCGAAGCTTATGAAATAATCAATCAAGAAGACAATTGGCTTTATATTCGCACCTTGTATGATGATTATGAGGGATATATTGATAGAGGGCAGCTCGCTTTAGTTAGAGAAAAAGATATAGAAACGTTTTTTATTCAACAAAATCCATTAATTACACCTTCGTTTCTTCTTCTGCACGATAAACGCCGTTACATTGATTTCCTTGTTCCTCCGGGTTCAAGTCTTCCTTTAAGAGACACTAACACTATTTACCTTGGTGCCGAATGGTTTGAAATAGAATCAATCCCAACAGAAAAGCTTATGGATGAAGTCCTTTTATCGTATATGAATGCTCCTTACCTTTGGGGAGGACGCAGTCCTCTCGGCATTGATTGCTCCGGATTCAATCAAACCGTATTCAAAATTGCCGGCATCAAACTAAAACGCGATGCTTCGCAACAAGCGCAACAAGGCACTCTTGTTTCTTCCTTCGTTGAAATACAATGCTTTGATTTGGCTTTTTTTGAAAATAAGGATGGGCGAATCATTCATACGGGTATTATTTATAAAAATAATACAATTATTCATGCCAGCGGCAAAGTTAGAAAAGACCGTTTTGACGATAAAGGTATTTTTAATCTTGAAAATGAAGAATACTCTCATAAATTACACAGCATTAAAAGAATTATGTAACTAGTTTAGTCCACGAAACATCACTCCTTTTAATTAATAAAAAGACTGTATTTTAATACTATATAACTTATGGCATCCTCTATTATAAATCCCATTAAAGATAAAATCTTATCGAAAGAATGGGTGCTTTCGTATTTCAGTTTAATAATCGGAACATTTATTTTAGCCTTGGGATATGCTTTTTTTATGACTCCCTATAAAATTACTCCCGGTGGCATCTATGGCATTTCTATTGTATTGCATTATAAATTCGGATTTCCGGTCGGCTTGGCAGCTTTGTGTTTTAATTTACCCTTGACACTACTAGGACTCAAACTCTTGGGTTCCCGTTTTGGCATTAAAACATTTATCGGGTTTATTTTAACCGCTTTTTTTACCGACGGACTTATTTTTTTATTCGGCAATGACCCTTTAAAACTCCAAGACGAAGTTCTTTTAGCAAGTATTTTCGGCGGAGTAGTAATGGGTATAGGCGTTGGCTTGATTTTTAAAGCCCGTGCATCAAGCGGTGGCTCCGATGTTTTGGCTTCTATTTTATCGAAATATACCAAAATACCTCTTGGTCAGCAACTCATGATTGTAGATTCTTGCATTGTTGTTATTGGTTTCATTGCATTTCAAGACTGGAAAATACCTTTATATTCTTGGCTAACCATTTTTATAATGGGAAAAGTAATTGATATGGTCTTACATGGATTCTCCGATGATAAAATCGTTTTTATTATCTCCGATAAAAGTGAAGAACTACGAAAAACCATTATTTATGATTTACATCGCGGCGGGACTATCTTTCAAGCAAAGGGCATGTACACCCAAGACGATAAAAACGTGCTTTTTACGGTAATGAATCGCCGTGAAATTCCGGACTTACAAAAATATATATTTCAAGTCGACCCCAGTGCGTTTATCAGTATTTCAGATGCTTACGAAATTTTGGGAAGAGGGTTCAAATCCTTGCACGATAAAGTAAAATAATCAATTAAAATTACTATCTTTGCAAAAAAACGAAAAACAAAAGTATGTCCGAAAAGCAAAAAGGAATCGTTGTTAAATCAACCGGTAATCTATACCGTGTTCGTACGAACGAGAATCAATTAATTGATTGCTCTTTGAAAGGACAATTTCGTATTCATGGTATTAAAACAACCAATCCCATTGCCGTCGGCGACCATGTGCTTTTTATTAGAGACCCTAAACAAGAATACGGCTTAATCACCGATATTGAAGAAAGAAAAAATTATATTACCCGCAAATCAATCAATTTATCGCATATTTCTCATATCTTGGCAGCCAACATTGACAGGGTTTTTCTTATTGTAAGCATTAATAATCCCCGAACACCACTCGGTTTTATGGATCGTTTTTTAACCGCTGCCGAATCATTTCGCATTGAAACCATTCTCGTATTTAACAAATTGGATATCTATCAAAACCAAGAACTGCAACAATTAAAAACATGGAAGGATCTCTACGAAAAAATCGGCTATACCTGCCTTTCCATTTCCGCTCTTACTCATCAAGGATTAAATGAATTGAAAGACTTGATGAAAGACAACGTTTCTTTTTTCGGCGGTCAATCGGGAGTAGGAAAATCTACTATCATTAATGCCGTAGACAACAATTTACATTTACACGTTGGCGTCATCTCCGATTCGTATAAAAAAGGAAAACATACCACCACCTTTGCCGAAATGTTTCCCCTTTCATTTGGTGGATATATTATCGATTCTCCGGGAATAAAAGAATTCGGACTCATAGAGTTTGAAAAAGAAGAAGTATCCCATTATTTTCCTGAAATGTTACGATTGCTTCCTGCATGCAAATTTAGCAACTGCACCCATACACACGAACCGCAATGTGCCGTAAAAGAAGCCTTAGAAAAAGGTGAAATTGCCCCTTCCCGCTACCAAAATTATATTTCTATTATCGAAAACGAAGATATTGATTTGAAAGATTGGATGTTGAAATAAAACAAAAAAGAAATCATTCCCTACTATATAATTATTAACTAAATCAATTACTCA
>CAYZQG010000161.1:232-3974 GCA_964480685.1 uncultured Lentimicrobiaceae bacterium | reverse complement strand
TCAATGGCTAAAGACTTATCAAAACTTTTTTTAAATTATTCTAATTTTACGGAATCTTGGGTCAAAATATACGAATATCAAGCAAATACGTATTATCTTAGCAGTGAAGGTATGAAATATAAACAACCTTTCAATATCGTATCATTACGTGTTTATGCCGAAGCAATTACTCCCGACGGTCAAAAAGTAATGAATAATTTTGATATAAATGTCAATACGTTTTCTCAATTACCATCCATCGAAGTTTTACGTGAAAAAGTAATACAAATGGCTGATATTTTAGAAAAAATTCGTACTGCTCCCGTATTAGAAGAAGCGTATAGTGGTCCGGTAATGTTTTTCGGTCAAGCGGTAAGTGAAATAGTTGCTCAATCTTTTGTTAGCACTAAAAAAGGTTTATTGGCTGAACGAAAGCCTATTACAACCACCAATGCCGATTTTATGAGTTGGTATGGAAAATACCTGCCTCAAGGAAATCAATTAGAACAAATGATTGGGAAAAAAGTCATTTCACGCGATTTATCGTTAACGGCTTTAGATGGGCAAACTACCTATAATAATATTCCCTTAATTGGATCTTATCAGGTAGATGCCGAAGGAGTAAAAGTAGCTCCTCAAATGCCTTTAATTCAAGACGGTGTTTTACGTAATTTAGTAAATGATCGAATCCCTACCGCTACCCTAAAAACATCCAATGGACATAAAATACTTTCATTGTCAAGAGGAAATATTTCTACATCTCTTTGTATTGGGGTTATCGAATTAAGCGGAAAGAATAAAATGGCTTACGATAAATTGAAGAAGAAATTAATAGCCTTAGCTAAAGAAGAAGATTACGAATATGCTTACATTATTCCAAAATTAGTGCCTTCGAATGCCGGTATTACCATAAAAGATTTTAATCAAGAAAATAATTATTATAAACCGGTGTATGTCATTCGAATTTCGGTAAAAGATGGCAGCGAAACCATTATGCGTTTGGCAAAAGTTTCTGCTTTAAATATAAAATCTTTTAAAAATGTAATTGCAATTTCATCACAACAACAAGTATTTAATGTTTTATTAAACGGTAGGAGAAGAGAATATGTGTCTTATTTACAAAGAACAGCCTTATCGGGTACTCCTTGCAGTTTAATTGTCCCCGAAGCGATTTTATTCCAAGAATTGGAAGTTGAAAAGAATACCAATGTTATACTCAATAAACCGTTTGAAGTCCCAAATCCATTGTTGGAAAAATAACGATAGTTAAGGAGAGTAATATACTTATTACTCTCCTTTTAAAATTATAAATAATACAATATGAAATATATAACATTATATTTATGTATAATAATTTTTTGGATGTCTGCATGTACAAAGGATAATCTAAACAATTTTCGTAAAATTTCGGTAGGGGATACACTTCAATTGCAGTTTGAATCTAATTTAAGTACTGCCGGTTATTCTTGGAAATGGTGTAATTCTAAAGATGTGGACATTGTTGATTCGGTTAATTTTATCTATGTCAGTTCAAAACCTGAACGTATAGGTGGTGGAGGTATAGAAACATGGATTTTCAAAGGAATTAAAACCGGAACCAATACCTTGCATTTTGAATATTGTCAGGTGTGGGATTCAACATCAACGATATACAAAAATAATATTATTGTAAAAGTTAAATAAACCCTTATGTTACCGTTAATCATTATAAAAGCGAGGCGAAACCGAAAACCAAATAGAGTAGGATAACTTAAAAATCAATATAGTATGAAAAAGTTTGTTTTTATTACAGGCGCTATAGCCATTGCATTGATCCCCATTGTCAAATTATTTAAGGTGTTTCATTTCTCGGGAGCAAATATTATATTAATGATTGAAACAATTGTTTTTTCTTGTATGTTTATTCCATTTTTGGCAAAATATGTATACGATAAAATAAAATAATTAGTAACGAGAATAGCTTGTTGCTGTTAGAAATTGATCAGTTAGCCTATACGATTTAAGAACGGAATTCATCTTCCCAAAAATCGGCATGCTTAATATTCAGTTTTTTAGGATCGAAAATAGGGTCTTTGCCTTCTTTTCTCTGCTTTTCATAATCTTTGAGAGAACGGATAGTTTTTGGAAACAGTAAAAAAATTGCAGCAAGGTTAATCCATGCCATTAGTCCAACGCCGATATCGCCGAGTTGCCAAGCTAAAGTAGCTTCTTTAATAGCACCATAGAAAACAGCTAATACAATTAAAAGTCTTAATATCCATACAAAAAATTGTCCCCATTTCTTTTTTCCGAATAAATATACGACGCTGGTTTCGGCATAGTAATAGTACGCCATTAGAGTAGTAAACACAAAAAAGAATAAAGCAATTCCGACAAACACATTTCCGAAATTCGGAATTACCGTATCCACGGCAGCTTGTGTAAAGGCTACATATTTATTACCAAGCGAAGGAGCATTTTCTACCAATACATTACCGGCACCGTCGAAAACATTGTACATGCCTGTAACCAATATCATTAAAGCGGTTGCCGTACAAACTAATAGTGTGTCAATGTACACTGAAAATGCTTGTACCAAGCCTTGTTTAACCGGATGCGACACATTGGCGGCAGCAGCAATGATGGGGCAACTTCCTTGTCCGGCTTCGTTCGAGAAAATGCCGCGTTTTACACCCCACATTATCGTATTGCCCAAAATAGCTCCATAAATAGGATGCAAGCCTAATGCACTTTTAAATATCAAAGCAAAAACACCGGGAATTTTATCCAAATTAAAACATAAAATTATCAAGGCAACCAATACATATCCGATAGCCATAAAAGGAGCCACAATCTCGGCAACTCCGGCAATGCGTTTTACACCACCCATAATTACCAAACCCAACAATACGGACATCCCGATACCGATGTATAAAGAATTAATATTTAATGCGTTGCTAAAAGCGGCAGCGACTCCGTTCGATTGAACCCCAGGCAGTAAAAATCCGCATCCGATGATGGTACTTAAAGCAAAGGCGATTGCTAACCATTTACATTGCAATCCTTTTTCAATGTAATAGGAGGGACCTCCGCGTAATTCATTTCCTTGTTTTATTTTGTAAATCTGCGCTAATGTTGATTCTACAAAAGCCGAACTTGCTCCCAAAAAAGCAATAACCCACATCCAGAAAATAGCTCCCGGACCACCAAAAGCAATCGCAGTGGCTACACCGACTATATTTCCCGTTCCTACACGACCCGAAATTGCCATGCAGAAAGCTTGAAAAGAAGAAACACCGGTTTGCTTGTCCGCTTTTTTTGCAAATAATAAGCGAATCATTTCTTTAAAACGGCGAACTTGTACAAAGCGAGTTAATACCGAAAAAAATAATCCGGCGGCTAAACACACTACGATCAATGCCGGACTCCAGACTATATTAACAACAGAAGTTACTATTTCTTCAAATGTCATACGTTTAAATTTTAGATTGCAAAGATATAAAAAAGCATTTTGCTTTTCAACGAAAAGAATATTTTTCTTTGAAAATAAGTAGATAATTTCTTGAAATATATTTTATTTTGTACGAAAGCCTTCACTTACATACTTCAGTCCTTGATAAATACCTTCTCGCCAGAATTTCCAATTGTGTTTGCCTTTGCGGGCATGATAAATATGTTCAATATTTCTTTTAGTCAACAACTTATGTAGCGTTGCATTGACTTCTTTTAAGGGATCTTCGTTGCCGCAATCAATAAACCATGTAACGGCTTTTAACGAATCGCT
>CAYZQG010000161.1:0-222 GCA_964480685.1 uncultured Lentimicrobiaceae bacterium | reverse complement strand
TGTAAAGGACTGTTTTTAACGAAATGTTCGGTTATTCTCTCGTTACCGTATGCATTAGGAGCTCCATAAAGCAACGACATGAACGAATACAATTTATCGGGCATATTTATCAGTCCTTCGTTGGTAAACATAGAAGCACTTAAAGCGATACAATATGAAAATGTATCGGGGTGATGCATAGCCCAAACTAAAGCACCGTATCCACCCATGGATAAACCGGCA
>CAYZQG010000160.1:0-3991 GCA_964480685.1 uncultured Lentimicrobiaceae bacterium | reverse complement strand
TACTTAATTCACTAATAGAATTATATTTCATTTTCACTTCATGGTAAAAAGCTTTCACATTACGGCTTTTAATTTTGGCTGCAAAAATACCGAGATCGCCAATTTGAATTTCAAAATCAATGGGTTTTGGCTTTCGTTGGGAGTATTGCCAAATTTCAAATCCCCCACCCCCTTGTAGATTTACAGCTATACATGCATGTCGTTTTTGAGAAGAATGACCGGTATAAGGCAGCATTAATTCGGCAACGGTATCATCTTCCAAAATTCTTACATCAACTTGAAACATATCGATATACCATTGCCATGAAATTTCCATGTTTTCGGTTCCGATTCCAATTTGTTGAATGCCTGAAATAAAATGTGAGGACATAAAAATATTTTTTAAATAAAACAAACCTTGCTCTCTGCAAAAGTAGCAAATTATCTTTTCATACGTATTAAATAAATCAATATGAATTAATTTCTATTTATAAATAAATGATTTACAGCAAGAAATATTTTATCCGAGGGGCGTATAGGTTCCGATGCTTTCGGCTATTTTCACAAAATCTTGGTCAACCGATTTATGCAATTTTACGGCAGTTTGAAAAGGTTCATAGGTAATTTTATTATTTTTCAAGCCAACCATTATACCTTTTTGTCCTTCTATCAATGCGTTAACGGCAGCCACACCAAATTCGCTGGCATGAATTCTATCTATTGCACTTGGACTTCCACCCCGTTGAATATAGCCAAGTACGGAAACACGCATATCGTGATTAGGGAACTCTATTCTCATTTTTTCGGCTATTTCTTGAGCACTTCCATCTTTAAGACCTTCGGAAACCATAATAAGGTTAAGTTTCTTTTTTTGTATACAATTAGCCAAGAAATGACGTGTTTTTTCCAATTGATTTTTTTGTTCGGGCACTAAAATCACTTCGGCACCGCAAGCAACACCGCTATTAAGAGCAACAAAACCGGATTCATGCCCCATGACTTCCACAAAAAAAATGCGGTTGTGTGAACTACCGGTATCTCTGATTTTATCAACGCTTTCAACTACCGTATTTAAGCAGGTATCGTACCCGAGGGTGTAATCGGTACCATAAATATCGTTATCGATAGTTCCTGGAATTCCAACTACGGGGAAATCATACTCTTTAATAAAAGCTGCTGCACCTCTAAAGGTACCGTCGCCACCGATTACTACCAAAGCATCCACGCCGGCTTGGGTTAACTGTTGCATAGCTAAAATGCGTCCTTCTTTTTCCATAAATTCTTTACAACGAGCCGAACGTAAGATGGTTCCACCCCGTTGAATAATTCCACTTACAGATTGGGATTGAAGTTCAATAAAATCACCTTTTATTAAGCCTTCATAACCGTCATAAACGCCTACAACTTGCATACCATTATTGATAGCCGTACGCGTAACGGCACGGATTGCAGCATTCATGCCCGGAGCATCGCCACCCGACGTTAAAACAGCTATTCGTTTGATTTCTTTCTGATTATTTTTCATATACGTTTCCATTCACGGAATTGATATTTATAACTATTTTTTATATCGCTTTTAAACTTAAATCCAAGCTTTTAACAGAATTAGTGAGAGGACCCACCGAAATAAAATCAACCCCGGCTTCGGCATAAGCACGAATGGTGTGGGTTGTAATGCCTCCGGACGCTTCGGTTTCGTAACGACCATTTACTAAAAGAACGGCTTCTTTTACTTGTTCGGGTGTGAAATTATCGAACATAATGCGTTGAAATCCGCCTAATTGCAAGGCTTCTTTTACATCATCCAAGCTTCTTGTTTCTATTTCGATTTTCAACGACATATTATTTTCTTTCAAATAATGATTCGTTTTTTCAAGGGCATTTTTCAATCCACCGGCAAAATCTATATGATTATCTTTCAACATAATCATATCGTATAAACCCATACGATGATTATATCCCCCTCCTATTTTTACCGCCATTTTTTCAAGTATTCGAAGATTGGGCGTAGTTTTTCGTGTATCTAACAGTCGTGTTTTGGTACCCGCAATTAAACCTGAATAATAAGCGGTTGTAGTAGCTATTCCACTCATACGTTGCATAATATTCAACACCAATCGTTCGGCTTTTAAAATGGATTGTACGTTGCCTAAAACGATAAAAACAACATCCCCAATATTAACTTTTTTCCCATCATGAATAAAAACATCCATAATAAGTTCTTTATCTACATAATAAAAAACCTTTCGAGCTATATCCACTCCGGCAATAATACCGTTTTCTTTGACTAATAATTTTGATTTACCTTGTTTATCCGCAGATATGGATAACAAAGATGAATGATCGCCGGTACCTACATCTTCTTGTATCGCATTACGTATTATATCTTCGATTGACATTGTTTGTTTTTGGTTATGTTTAATTCCATTATTTGTTCATCATTTCCGGAGTTAGTTTGTTTTTTTAACTTGTAATATACTCTGTATTTGCATCCGTGAACGCTTGTATAGGTTGCTATTACAAAGTCAGCATTATCGTTTGTTTTCCCTTCTTGATTGATTTCAAATGTTTTGGGAGGATTATTAAAAAAGAAGTTTATTAAAATGGATTCAGCTTGTATGCGACTGAAGGTTCCTTCGTTTTCTTCAATATTAAACTCAACCATTTCATTTAAAAAGCTAGACAATAATTTACCGTTTCCTTTTATAAAAGCGTCATTAATTTCAGATTTATTGGTAGTGATATGAAGAAATACAGTTCCTGTTGAACCTACTGAAACTATTACGAATAGTAAAAAATATAGCTGTTTCTTCATAAACGAGTTAAAAATTAAAAAACAGATATAAAAAGAACAAAAATCAAACCAAATATTATTAATCTATAGAAAATATTTCCTCTATTGTCCAATTTGACTTCAAATCAATGATTTTAGAAAAATAATATATTTTTTCGGGTTGATGATGCCCTACATAGTTACCACTATCCCATTTATTATTTATATGAGAATCGTTAATTAGTCGTACGTGGTATTTACCGGGCAATAAATAATCATATATAATTGTTGTATCGTTATTTATTAAATGTTCGTCTAAACATTCTCCTTTTTCGGATAATAAATGTACTATATAATTTCCTTGCTCTTTCAAATGATAGGTGATTTTTATTTCTCCGTAATCGCGAGGCGTTTTGGTTTTAAAATCAATATTTATAGTATCGTTATACGTACCGTTATACGCTATAAAAGCTGAATCGGCACAAAAAAAGACATAGTTTTTGTTATATTTCCACGCATAATCAATTACCCAATTTCGATGTGTACTATCGGCAAAATAACAAGAAGGCATCAGTGTATCATACGTATTTTCTTCCACTAATGAATCGTTCCCTTGTGTATTCTTATGTATAATTTGTTTTTTATCTTTCCGCAATTCTAAGAACATGCATTTTGACACATTGACTTCTTTGATAGGATAATCAAACAGTAAGGTAAAGGTACGATTCAATTCACCCGCATTGATTGTATTGAACTTCAACGTATTTTTTTTACCAATGGAAGTATCATTTACATTACGTCTCATCGTTGAAAGCTGTTTTTTGGCTGCAGGATTTAACGTTACTGTATCGAACGATACGCCATTGGCATAAACCACAAAATCAATTTCTTTATCCACTAAATCCATAAAAAACAATCCAACTGTATCTCTATTTTTATTTATTTCGGTTAAATACGGCACTTTAAGATCGGGATTAATCGGTAACAACTGAAATTCATTGACTTCGGATGAAAAGATAAATTGATAAAAGCCATCACGAAGCTGAAAACGACGTAAATATTTTAAATTTGTATCTTTTTCTACAAAAAACAAAAGGTGTATTCTATTGGAATCAATGCGAGCTTTATTAATTATTTCAACAGTATCTTTCAATACTTTGGGTATTGGATAGGATGTTATTAGTGTATCGGAAAAGGCAATTCCCTCCTCCGGCAAGTCGAATTGTTTATTAAAATTAT
>CAYZQG010000159.1:0-4020 GCA_964480685.1 uncultured Lentimicrobiaceae bacterium | reverse complement strand
ATTTCAACTATTTTATCGGTTCCTACATTAATGCCGGTTGTCTCCAAATCGAAAAACACCAAAGGGCGGGTTAAATTAAGTTTCATAATCGTTTTTAATTACATTTTTTTTTATGATGTGCAAAAATAATAAAAATATCCATATACTTTACGAATTTCACGGAATTATTTAACGAGACCCAATCGCTTAAAGAACATGCTAACTTATATTTATTCACATAGCAAGGGAACAGCAAGCCTTATTCTTTAGGTATTAGTTGCTTGGCACCACTGTGCCAAGCTCGGAACTTAACGAATGAATTTAACTTGTTCGCATAAATTTCATAAAAAATTGAAATATATATCCTTTTGTATAGCTAATTTTAGTATTTTTGCCAATCAAAAAAAATATTTATTTGTATAAATGGAAACGCGATATATATTTGTTACAGGCGGGGTTGCTTCTTCATTAGGAAAAGGCATTATTTCATCATCATTGGCTACATTATTAAAAGCCAGAGGCTATAGTGTTACAATTCAAAAATTGGATCCTTACATAAACATTGATCCGGGTACGTTAAATCCCTACGAACATGGAGAATGTTACGTTACCGAAGATGGAGCGGAAACCGATTTAGATTTAGGTCATTACGAACGTTTTCTTAACATCCCTACTTCACAGGCAAACAATATAACCACCGGAAGGATTTATAAAGATGTCATTGAAAAAGAACGTCGCGGCGATTTTTTAGGGCAAACCGTACAAGTAATACCTCACATTACCGATGAAATACAAACACACATTAAATTATTGGGTAACAAAGGGAACTATGATTTTGTCATTACCGAAATAGGTGGAACTGTAGGTGATATCGAATCGTTTCCCTTTATCGAAGCGGTGCGTCAATTACGTTGGGAATTAGGAAATAAATGCGTTAGTATTCACCTTACCTTGGTTCCATTTTTAAAGGCTACCGGCGAATTGAAAACAAAACCTACGCAACATTCCGTTAAAACCTTGTTGGAACAAGGAGTTCAACCCGATATCATTGTATGTCGCACCGAATATGACTTGAGTGATGTTTTACGACGCAAAATAGCTTTATTTTGCAATGTTCAACCCTCTTGCGTTATGCAATCCATTGATGCCGAATCAATTTATGACATACCTTTGTTAATGCAAAAAGAAGGCTTGGATAAAGAAGTATTGCGTTTAATGCAAATGCCTTCTTCGCACGAACCGGAATTAGACTATTGGAAAGAATTTTTACATAAACTTAAATTTCCAAAAAGTACCGTTACCATTGGCTTAGTAGGTAAATATGTTGAATTGCATGATGCTTACAAATCAATAAGCGAATCGTTTATTCACGGAGGCGTTGCCAACGATTGCAAAGTTAAATTAGAATATATTCATTCCGAACAGATTGACCAAGAAAATGCACATGAAAAATTAAAACATTTACACGGAATTTTAGTAGCTCCGGGTTTTGGCGAAAGAGGCATTGAAGGAAAAATTATTGCCATACAATATGCCCGTGAACATAAAATTCCATTTTTGGGTATTTGCTTGGGCATGCAATGTGCCGTGGTTGAATTTGCCCGCAATATTTTGGGGTTCAAAGATGCACATTCCACCGAAATGAATCCGAAAACCACCCATCCGGTAATTGATTTAATGGAAGAACAAAAGAAAATCTCAGGTGCCGGCGGTACCATGCGTTTGGGTGCTTATCCCTGCGAAATAAAAGAAGACAGCTTGGCATTCACCATCTATGGTCAAAAACATATTTTTGAACGCCATCGTCATCGGTATGAATTTAACAATAAATACTTACAAGAATTTGAATGCAACGGAATGATAGCATCGGGCATGAATAAAAATCAGAATTTAGTTGAGATTATTGAAATATCTGCTCATCCGTTTTTTATCGGAGTGCAGTTTCATCCCGAATACAAAAGTACCGTAGCTAAACATCATCCCTTGTTCGAACATTTTGTTGAAGCCGCTCAAACCTTCAAATTTAATAAAAAATAGGATGCACCAAACCATCAACTGCCGGGGACAATTGCTTTCGTTAAAGCAGCCGTTAGTAATGGGCATACTCAATGTTACCGAAGATTCTTTTTATGATGGCGGTCGTTATTTCGGCGACGAACGCAAGTACATTGCTCATGTAGAAAAAATGCTGTCCGAAGGTGCCGACATAATAGATGTAGGCGTTATGTCAACCCGTCCGAATGCGATTGAATTGTCGGAAGAAGAGGAATGTAAACGAATGCAAGAAGTACTCTCCCACCTTATTCGTCATTTCCCGAAAACTATTTTTTCGATCGACACCTGGCGTTCATCCGTAGCCCGACAAGCTATCGACAGAGGAGCTTCGATTATCAACGATGTATCGGGAGGAACGTTTGATGAAAAGATGTTTCAAACCATTGCAAGCTTAAAAGTTCCTTATATTCTGATGCATACCAGTGGAAAACCGGAAGTGATGCAACAAAAAACCGAGTATAAAGAAGTAGTTAAAGACATCTATGATTATCTCAGTCAACGCTTACAATTATTATATGACCTGAATGTCTGTGATGTGATTGTTGACCCGGGTTTCGGATTTGGCAAAAGCATCGATCAAAACTATGAACTTTTACGTAATATCGAATTATTCAGGTTATTGGATTGTCCGATAGTGGTTGCCGTATCGCGTAAGAGCATGTTTTGGAAATACTTACAAGTTACACCCGAAGAAGCTTTAGCTGCCACCACCGCTGCACATACGTATGCTCTCTTACATGGAGCAAATCTTTTACGCGTACATGATGTAAAAGCGGCTAAAGATGCTATTCAAGTGGTAGCTAAATTGATGAATAAAGAGTAATTCGTTTATTCCGCAAAACCATATATTTTCACTATTCCCGATGAAGACAAGGCAATCAGATATTTCCCTTGAATAATCAATTGTTTTACATCGGCTTCGGGTAAGGTGTAGGATTTACTTTCAAGTGTTTCGATGGTTAGAATATATATTTTATGATCCGAGATATAAACTAATTTGGAGTTCCAAACCGAAAAGCCTTCGATTCCTTTAGCCGGAATAGATTTTAAAAAAGTTCCGAATTTATCAAAAACAAAAAAACCGAATTCTTTACTGCAAAGCACTACATATTTACCGCCAATTTCACGCATATAATCGGGAGTGATTTTTTCACCTGTTATGACGGATAAAGCTTGACTTTCCAAAACCTTATTCGCAGAGGCATTAAAACGTAGCAAAACATCTTTCATGGCATCGTAAATCCAAAAGCCGTTATCGTAGGAAGTGCAGGCGGCAGTAGGCAAGAGAATATTCCAGTCTGTCAATAGATAAGGATTATTTTGTTTAGCCATTTGATTATTTAAGAAGGTTAATCGCATGAAATCTTTTGAAAAAACCAATATTTTCATGGGATTTGTTGCATCCACCGATTGAATTTTCCCGCTGAAGAAATCGGAATAAGATTGTTGTGCTTGAAAATATTCATTGAATTTATAGATAACATTCCCATCGGAAAGATAGATATTTCCAAACAAATCGGATTCGATAAACACACTTTTCTGTTCCAATTGCTTGATTAAAGGATAGGTTGAGGGTTGAGCATGAAGGCTACAATCCACAAATAAAAGCATAAACGCAAGAAAACAAGTAAGAATTTTCATATTATTTGGCAAATAATTTATCACCGACAATGAGGCGAACCATAAAATTATAGCTTGGCATCATTTTCTTAACTTCGTTTACTTCTAAATTAATGAACGAATATTGAACCTGAACAATCGGTTCGAGGGCTATGGATTTGGTAAAAGCAATTTTACATCCCAATCCGCCCAAAATACCGCCACCTACTCCACCCAAATAAGGTTTTACTTCGGTTAAACCGCTATTGGGAACATAATTTTGACCGGCATAAATATCCAACATTGTATAATTGGCACTTTCAACAACCAAATCGGCACTTTGTACTTTTACACTATTAACCTGAGCCGCCAATTCAAAGAACGGTA
>CAYZQG010000158.1:0-4050 GCA_964480685.1 uncultured Lentimicrobiaceae bacterium | reverse complement strand
AGAAGAATATATAGAGTATATAAGAAGATTAAAAGAAGATTAGTTATGAAAAAAATTTGTTTTATATTATTTGCTGTTATCATTTTTTCTTGTAAAATGATAACACCATCTCAATTTGCAAAAGTAAAGTATGGAAATATCCCATACTATGCTAATACATTAATAATTACAGAACAAGATACGTTATGGGCTGTTTTTCATCATCCAAAAAAATATGGTAGTTTTAAGAAAAAGTATAATGGTAGATTTTATCATATTACAAGAGGAAATGAGAATAGAATATTATTTGCATGTAATATAAAAGATGGTATATTAAATGGTGATACTTATTCTTATTATGGTTCGGGTGAAATATTAAAGGTTGGTTATTTGCGAAATGGTTATTTATATGGTTTTTATATATTTTATTTTTTAAATGGTAATATATCTGAAATAGGTTGTTTTTGTGATGATAAAATGATATTATATAGCTATAATAAAGACGATATTTTAACTACATTAAATAGTATTAATGATAGTTGTCGAATAAATGAATATATACTTGCAAATATTCCTGATAGCATAGCAATTAGAATTAAAAAATAATCAAAAAAATAGAAAGTGAATTCTATGGATAAAAAATAAAAACCTAACCAATAAAAGTATATTTTTGTAAAACGAAATTGTATAAAAAATGCACCGAACCTACGGTAGGTAATGTGTCAAATTAGGGCATGGGAACTATTTCTTGTTCTTTTTGCTTGACCAAAAAGAACCAAAAAGTCAAGACGATTCAAAGGCGATTGCTTCGCACCGGTTTTCGGTTCGGACTAAGGGCATAAATTTGGGATGTTAGGTGGGGGGCTATCCTCTCTTAAACCTATCGCTGGTGAATCGTCAGAGGAAAGCATATACTCAACACTTCCCCTTCAGGGAGATAGTGTTCAACTAATTAATCTTTGTGGTTTTCGGTGTAAAGTTCTGTGGCTCTCTGTGGGGGGATAAAAAACCTAAAACATGAGAACTTTATCCAACATAAGACTTCCATTAAAAATCTGTGTAAATCTGTGGGCAAAAACATTTGTGTTATCCGTGCTCTATTCCTCCCTAAAAAAGCTGATGGCTGAACGCTGACCGCTGAGTACTTTTTCTATCGTCTTCAAAAAAATTACATCGATTGTTTTTTTAGTTTTAAGTACAGCGAGCTTCCTTTGTCTTTGTAAATAAGTTCAAATAATTCGGGAAGTTTTTTAATCAGTCCAACCATGGTGGCGCTGCCGTAAGTACGGCTATCGAAGCCGGGGTCTAATTTACGCAAAGCAATGCCTATTTCGCCCATATACGCCAAGCCGCTATCGTCTTCTGCCATTTCGTAGGCTTTGATTAAGAAATCGGTATCAATGGGTTTATTGGTGATTTTATTGATGGGAAGATTTGTTTTTTCTTTCGTTGTTTCTATTTCTTTTTCAACGGTTTTCTTGGTAACGGTTTTTTTCTTGGTAGAGGGCTTTTCGGTAATTTCTTTTTCTACAATGCTATCGAGGTTTTCGGTAAAGACAAACAGGTCGCAAGCATAAATAAAAGCATCGGAGGTTTTTTTTGCTTCGCCGACACCCATCACAAAAATGCCTTCTTCGCGGATACGCTGAGCTAATCCGGAATAGTCGCTGTCGCTTGAAGCAATGCAAAAACCGCTAACGTTTTTACTATGAAGAATATCCATAGCGTCAATAATCATGGCGGTATCGGTTGAGTTTTTGCCTTGAGCAATCGAAAATTTTTGAACGGGGCGTATTGAAAAGGTGTTGATTTTTGTTTTCCATGCACTGAGGCGGTTGTCGGTCCAATTGCCGTAGATTCTTCTAATGGTAACTTTTCCGTGTTTTCCGGCTTCGGCGAGTATGTTTTTTATTTGATCGGATTGAGCGTTGTCGGCATCAATGAGTAAGGCTATTTTTGATTCTTTATTTCCTTCCATATGAGGTTAATTGTTTTTAATTATCGAATGTTGCATATTTTAATAGATAGAATTTGAAATTGAAACGAAAAATCGGGTAAATCTTCTCGGTGATAAGCCAAACTGTTTGATTGAGAGAATATAAATGAAGATTTTTGATTTAAAGAGTTTAATTTTAAAGAATGTCTTAAAAATATTTTTTTTGTATTTCACTGCAAAAGTAATCAAAAACTAATACCGAATAGCATTTTTCTTGCAAATAAATTGAAAATGGCGAGGAATGCTATTTTTATACAGATTAATAATAGAGGCTTTCGGATGTAATTATTCCAATGCTTTTGCTCGGAGAGAAGAGAAACCTTCGCCGAATATTTCGCCGGCATCAAGGATGGAGATAAAGGCATTGGAATCTATTTCGTGAACAAAATAAATGAGTTGCGGTAGTTGTTTACGCGATAAAGTAGTGTAAATAATCTTTTTTTCGGAACGACTATACATTCCTTCCCCATGCAAAAAAGTGCCTCCTCGGTTTAGGTCGGTGAGTATGCGTTCTTTGATTTCTTCGTATTTATCGGAGACAATTAGCACGGCTTTAGCCGAATTGAAGCCGGAAATTACTTTATCAACAACTACTCCGGTTACATAAATAATCAGCCAGGAATAGAGGGGAATCGTCCAATCTTCAAAAACGGCAAGAGCACAAAGTACAATAAGGGAGTCAACAATAATGAGTAAAGTACCCATGGGAATATGTTTAGCATATTTCCCGAGAATCATGGCAACAATGTCGGTACCGCCCGAAGTGGCACGGGTTTTAAAAATCAATCCCAATCCAAGTCCAAGCAATACACCGCCACACAAGGCAATAATAAAATTGGCGGCAGGGTCGGGGATAGATGGGTTGGAACTTAAGCCTATTAAGGGTTGGTAGCCGTAAATAAATTCGATTAAAGAAATAAATCCCGATAGGGAAAAGATGCCTACCAAGGTTTTTACTCCGAATTTCGGACCTAACCACAAGGTGCCGATAATGAGTAAGGGTATATCGAGGGCGATGCCCGAAAGTCCAATAGGGAAATTAAATAGGTGATGGAGGATGATGGCGATACCGTAAACACCTCCGGGGGCTAATTTTAAAGGTGATATAAATACCACAAACCCGATTGCCATGATTAATGTACCTATGAGAATTAAGCCGTAGTCTTTTACTAATTCTTTGGGCTTTAGTTTTTCGTGTGTAAAGAATTTCAGTTTCATGAATATTTTTTTTTACGGATAAAAAAAAAGAGATACTTCAAAGCATCTCTTTTTTTGTCAAAGATTAGGATTATGCTTCGCCTTGATTCTTGCCTAATTGAATGGGAATGCCTTTCATAGGGTCGAAATCGTTAATTTTTCCGTGAAAAGATTCAAAGCGTTTAATATTATCTTCCAAAGCCAACAACAAACGTTTGGCATGTTGAGGGGTTAGGATGATGCGTGATTTTACTTTTCCTTTTGGTACTCCCGGCATAAGGGAGACGAAATCCACTATAAATTCCGAATTGGAATGAGTTATAATGGCTAAGTTGGAGTAAGTACCTTCGGCAATATCATCACTCAAAGCGATATCGATTTTTTGTTCTTGGTTCTGATCCATGATTGATTATTGTTTTTTAGATGCAATTAAATTTTTATATTCTTCCATTGAGCCGACAATAATGTTTTCGTATTCTTTCAAACCGGTTCCGCTGGGGATAAGGTGTCCAACGATAACATTTTCTTTCAAACCTTCAAGGTCATCGGATTTAGCATAAATGGAGGCTTCGGTTAAAATTTTAGTTGTTTCTTGGAATGAAGCAGCTGAAATCCAACTACGAGTTTGCAGTGATGCGCGTGTTATACCTTGCAGTATTTGTTTACTGGTAGCAGGTTGAGCATCTCTAACTTCCATTTCTTGTTTATCTTGACGTTTGAGGTATGAGTTTTCATCTCTTATTTCACGTACGGAAACAATCTGTCCTTTTTGGAATTTAATAGAATCGCCGGCATTCAGCAAAACTTTCTTTTCCCAGATATAATCGTTTTCTTCGTGGAATTCATGTTTATTAATGAGTTCGCCTTCGAGAAAACGG
>CAYZQG010000157.1:0-4057 GCA_964480685.1 uncultured Lentimicrobiaceae bacterium | reverse complement strand
TCCTATACCGAAATTATCTTTATGATTTTATTATTCAGCATCCCAATAAATTAGCAAGTATATCAGCTTTCTATCAAAAAATCGGGTATCGTAATTTTTTCTCTTCTGTTGATGATAGAGCATTATTAAATAAAATGCTTCACGAATTAAGCATTTCATACCCTAACAACCAACATGTAATTGCTTTAAAAGAAAGACTGAAAAATGAATAGAAAAGCTCGCTATAGCTATATTATTGATTATTTCAATAAACATAACCCAAATCCTATCAGCGAATTACAATATATAAATCCGTATGAATTATTAGTTGCCGTTATTTTATCGGCACAATGTACCGATAAAAGAGTAAATATGATCACTCCCAATTTTTTCATCCATTACCCCTCTCCTGAAAAATTAGCTAAAGCACAAATTCACGAAATATTTGATCAAATTAAAAGCATTTCTTATCCCAATAACAAAGCTAAGCATTTAAGTGGTATGGCAAAGATGCTAGTTGAAGAATTTGACGGCATCGTACCCGATAATATTGATGATTTACAAAAGCTACCCGGTGTTGGAAGAAAAACAGCCAATGTTGTTGTTTCGGTTATTTTCAATAAACCCGCTATGGCTGTTGACACGCATGTATTTCGCGTATCGGCTCGTATCGGATTAACGGTCAATGCCAAAAACCCGACTCAAGCTGAAAAACAGCTAGTAGCTCATATCCCCGAAAACTTAATTGCCAAGGCTCATCATTGGTTAATTCTTCATGGAAGATATACTTGCTTAGCTCGCAAACCTTTATGTTATCAATGTGGCATACGCGATGTTTGCCTTTATTATACAACAATATCATAACATGAAACGAAAAATATTAGTAATTTATACCGGTGGAACTATCGGCATGATTCAAAACAGCCATACAAATGCATTAGAACCCTTTCAATTTAACAATGTCTATGAACATCTCCCTATGTTAAAACTTATTGATGCCTGTGTTGAATTTAAAGAACTATTACCTTTAATTGATTCATCGGATACTAATCCAAACTTTTGGATACGTTTGGCAAAAGAAATTTATTCCGATTATATGAACTATGATGGCTTTGTTATTTTACACGGCACTGATACAATGTCATATACTGCTTCAGCTTTAAGTTTTCTGCTTGAAAATTTATCGAAACCCGTAATTTTAACAGGCTCTCAACTTCCGCTCGGTGTAATGCGTACCGATGGACGAGAAAATATCTTGAATTCCATCGAAATTGCTGCCAACTATCATAACGGAAAAGCTCGTGTTCCTGAAGTGTGTATTTATTTTGAAAATTCACTCTATCGGGGAAACCGTACGTATAAAGATAATGCCGAGCATTTTAACGCATTCACTTCTTCCAATTATCCGAAGCTAGCCGAAATTGGTGTAAATATAAAATTTAACGAACGTTTTATTCATCCTTATAATATGCAAAATTTAATCTTGCATACAAAAATGGATGACAACATTGCCATTTTAAAATTATATCCGGGAATAACACTTAAATGTATAGCATCTATTCTAAAAACACCCGATTTACGTGCTTTGATTATTGAAACTTTTGGTTCGGGAAACGCCCCTACTCATGAGAAATTTCTATCCTTATTAACTTCTGCTATTCAAAAAGGACTAATTATTGTTAATGTTACTCAGTGTAAAGGCGGTGGAGCTGTAGAATTAGGCAAATATGGAACAAGTATAAAATTACGAAATATCGGAGTTATAAGCGGTTATGATATTACTACAGAAGCAGCTATTGTTAAACTAATGTTTTTACTAGGACAAGGGCTTAACAATGATGAAGTTAAATATTGGATGCCAATTCCCTTACGTGGTGAAATAACTAACGTATAACTTAACTGTCAAAAAGTAATTTATTCAAATGAAATACAGATAATTACAAATACAATGTTAAATCTTCATTTTTTTATAATATTTATTTATTATCCTCGTTTTTATTATACATTTTCATAATAAAATTGCCTATGTCAAATAATTTTACAGTTTTTAGAAAAGAAGCGACGAAAGATAAAGAAAGAAGAAATCCTTACCTAAGGACCATCGTCAGTCTTATTAATTACTCGAAATCAATAGAAATTCGCAAAACGGAAGAGCTGGGTAAAATATTATTTATCAATAATTAAGACTTGGATTTTTTAATTTCTCTAAACATCCATTTCCAATAATACCGGACAATGATCGGAGTGTTTTGCCATGGGTAAAATGACCGAACGTTTAAGCCTATTTTCCAACGATAACGAAACCATATTATAATCAATACGCCATCCTAAATTTTTCTCTCGTGCATTGGCACGATAACTCCACCATGTATATTGATGAGGTTCTTTATTAAAAACCCGAAAGGTGTCGATAAACCCACTTTGAATAAATCCTTCAATCCACTGCCGTTCTTCGGGCAAAAATCCCGATGAATTAGCATTACGTATCGGATCATGAATATCTATCGGTTTATGACAAATATTATAATCACCTGAAAGTATTAAATTTGGGCGAGTTTTCAATAATTCTTGCACATACTTTTGAAAATCATCTAACCATTGCATTTTAAAACCCTGTCGCTCTTCACCGCTACTACCTGATGGATGATACACACTTACAATGGATAAATCGCCAAAATCAGCTCTAATAAATCTCCCTTCCTGATCATAGACAGGCATATCCATTCCATAAACCACTTTATCGGGTTGCTGTTTTGTTAAAATAGCCACACCGCTATATCCTTTTTTCTGAGCTGATAACGAAAAAGTATAATAGCCCACCTCGCGAAATTGAAGCACAGGAATTTGATCATGTTGTGCTTTCGTTTCCTGTAAACAAATTACATCCGGATTTACTTCTTCGAGCCATTCAAAAAAACCTTTAGCTATTGCTGCACGAATACCGTTGACATTATATGTTAAAATGACCATAGTTTGAATGTATGTAAAATCTAACCGTAAACTTTTCCGATTGACTTTAATGATTGAATTTATATTTATTTTGCCATTAAAGCAGCAAGCGCAATAGAATAATTCTTTGATTTTGCCGAATCACCACGAGAAGTTAAAATACAAGGCACTTTTGCACCACATACCATGGCAGCTAATTCAGCTCCGGCTAACTTAGTACACGTTTTATAAAAAATATTTCCGGCTTCAATATTTGGAAAAACAAGACAATCGGCATCTCCGGCAACCGTACTCGTAAGTTTTTTTATTTGAGCACTTTCCTTATCCAATGATACATCTAAGGCAAGAGGACCGTCAACAAAAGCATTTTTAATTTGACCTCTATCCGCCATTTTCGAAATTAATGCAGCATCTACACATGCCGGCATTCCAGCCAACATTTGTTCGGTGGCTGCTATTAATGCTACTTTCGGTTGAGCAATTTCCAAACCTTGTGCTATTTTTATAAGATAATTGGTAATAGCAATTTTTTGATTTAAATCCGGTGCGGGAATTACGGCTACATCTCCGCAAACAATTAATTTATGATAAGCTTTTGCTTCTATTACTGTTGCATGCGATAAAACCGCTTTTGGTCCCGGCATTAATCCATTCTCCTTGTTTAAAATGGCACGCATATATTTATCGGTACTCAACAAACCTTTCATTAAAATATCGCCTTTACCCTCATTAATTAAAGCTACAGCCTTTGCCCCTGCTTTATTTTCATCCGCTTCTTGAACAATTAGAAATTTCGAAACATCCACCCCCAATTGTTTACAAACCGTTTTGATGGTTACTTCATCTCCGACTAAGGTTGCTTCTACTATATTTTGTTCAATAGCATGATAAATTGCTTCTATTGTGTGCGCATCGTTGGCAAAAGCAGCTACCAATCGTTTTTTTGGTTTAGTTTTTACCAATTCTACCATTTGATTTAATTTACAAATACTCATATTTTATTATTTTAATCATTTATATTAATTAGCATTATTTCTACTTGCAAAAGTATAAAAAAACATCCATTATTAAAGCTAAATTTAGCTTTCTAAAAAAAATTATCGCTTATTTTTAAAAAATTCGCTCATTA
>CAYZQG010000156.1:0-4087 GCA_964480685.1 uncultured Lentimicrobiaceae bacterium | reverse complement strand
TTTGCAACTATTTGTGTGGGAATAGCGGGATATTTCTTTTCCTTATCGGTTTATGAATGGATAGCAGTTATTTTTGCTATCGGATTGGTTTTTTGTAGCGAAGCATTTAATTCAGTCATCGAAAATCTATCTGATTTCGTTTCTCCCGAACGCCACGAAAGCATTAAGAAAATCAAAGACTTATCAGCTTCTGCAGTTTTAATTACGGCAATTACCGCTTTTATTATTGGAATAATTGTTTTCTTACCTAAAATCATATCTTTATGTGGAAACTTTTAAAAGAAAAAAACCGTTTATATGAAACCCTATTCATGGGGTCTCTAAGTATTTTATGTTTTGGACTATCCATTTTTCGCTTTGTATATTCCAATACCAACGTTTTTCTTTTTCTTAATTGGAATCTGTTTTTAGCATTCATTCCTTGGGCATTAACCGGATTAACCGTCATAAAACCGAAATTATTAGACACAAAATTTAGCATTTTCATTATCCTGGCGGCTTGGCTTTTATTCTTTCCCAATGCCCCATATATCCTTACCGATTTGTTTCACTTACGATTACAAACTTCGATGCCGATTTGGTTCGATTTGGTTTTAATACTTTCGTTTGCATGGACCGGATTACTTTTCGGTTTTCTCAGTTTGTGGGATATCGAACAAATTTTAAATAAATACCTTAAGAAGACGTATGTTTTTATTATTTCTATTATTTTACTTTTTTTAGGGAGTTTCGGTATTTATATCGGCAGATATTTACGTTGGAACAGTTGGGATATCATTAGCGAACCTTTTCGGCTGATGTATGATATCGGCGACCGTATTATCAATCCCTTTGAACATCCTCGTACCTGGGGGATGACTATTTTTATGGGCTTGTTTTTAAACATCTTATATTGGTCTTTTCGACTTATTCGGAAAAGAAAAGAATAGCACGAATATAGATAATTATCACATACTTTTTAATATCAAAAAATAATTCATAAAACCGACACCAATAATTCTAAACAGCCTCTTTAGTTTACTAATTGAATACTATAAAATGTTGAAAAATAATTCTTATCATTTAAACTTTATTTATCTCCTCTTTAGTTTTTTACTCAGTGGATGTGTCTCCATGAACAACTATTCGAAACCCGATATTATTAATGAGAAAGGAGGATATTATTTTAAAACTATCGATAATATCAATCTTTTTATTTATGATTATCAACCTATTGAAAACTATACATCAACTATTTTCTTTATTTCAGGTATAACAGGAATAAATCATGATGCTGAAAAGGACATTATTGAATTATTGTCTAATAAAAAGAACCGTATTGTGGTTATTCATCCTCGAGGGACAGCTTTTTCCGAAGGTAAGCGCGGTGATATTTCCGACATAAAATTATTCATCAACGATTATCGAGAAATAATCATGAAAGACACGGATTATCTGACCAATAAACATCCTATTTTTCTTTATGGACACAGTATGTCAACATCCGTACTAATGGCAGTAGCCATTGATTTAAAAAATATTGACGGAGCCATATTAATCAACCCTCCTTACCTTCAAAAAGCTGCAAAAGGAATGTCGCCTACGTTTGGACAATATATTAAATACGCTTCTTATATGCTATTTGCAAAACACAAACCTATCGTTAATATGGCTGGAAATCCGTCTCTTATTGAAAACGAATCGGACAGACAGGAATCGGAACAACGATTAAACGATACCTTATTGGTAAAATATTTCAGCATGTATTACATGAATGAAACTCGAAAACTATTGAATTCCATGATTGATTATGCTAAAAAAGCCGATTTCCCTTTATTGCTTATTTACGGTTTGAAAGATCCGATTGTCGACAAAAAAGGATGTGATTTAATCTTCGAAAATTGGAAAAATCCCGATAAAACCTATTGCATTATTGAAAACAGTTCTCACGGAAAATCAACGGTCTTAGAAGCAAAAAACATTATTTTAGAATGGATAGAAGAATAACATCCATAAATAAAGCCGAAAAAAATCCTATTTTCATCTGTTTATTTTTAACTGATTTAATTCCTCGATTCATTGAATAATGTTAGTTATATTCTTAAACAAAATTTCATTTATATGATAATTATGACTATTTTTGCTAAAATTAAAACTACGGTTTTTCTCTCCGGATTATTCAATAATCACAACCAATAAATTATGAACCAATAGTAAAAAATATATTCATTGCATTAACAAACAATGCATCATATTCAAGTTGTTTTAATAAATCATTTAATAATTACAAAAAAACATGAACACACCAGTTAATTTTAAACTAAAATCTTTCTTTTTAATAGCAACCTTATGTTTAGCAAACTATATATCCGCATTTAGTCAACAAAAAAACACTCCGGAGAAAAAAACCGCTAATACAACTAATACAACAACACCAAGCCAAGTAAAAACAACGACTTCACGCAAGCTGGTTTACTTTATCCAAAAACCCGAATGGAAATACGGATTTAAAGATTCGGCAACCAATGAAATTGTAATTCAAGCTATTTATGATAGGGCAAGCGAATTTGTTGACGAACTTGCTTTAGTAAATAAAGACGGGAAATTCGGCTTTATTGATAAAACCGGACAAGAAATTATCCCTATCGAATATGAAGCTGCTAACGAATTTCATGAAGGGTTGGCATTGGTGAAACGATGGAGTAGATACGGCTTTATTAATAAAACAAATACAGCAGTTATTAGTTGTTTATACGATGATGCTCATTCGTTTAGAGAAGGATTAGCAGCTGTAAAAACAGCCGGGAAATGGAGTTATATCAACACTTCGGGTGTTATTAAAATCAAAACAGACTATGTGTTGGTTGGCGATTTTTATGAAGGAATGGCAATGGTATTTCAAAATCAAAAATATGGTTTTATCAATCAAACAGGCAATCTTGTAATTCCGATTATATATAACTATGCCAATTATTTTGAAAAGGGCGTTGCCGCAATTAATTTAAATGGCAAAATCGGCGTTATCGACAAAACAGGGAAACAACTTATTCCGGCAATGTATGATCGAATCACTATCCGAAATTCCGATTTTTTTGAGGTAATGTTAGAAAATAAATCCGGATTTATTAACCGAAACAACCAAGAAATAATACCCGTTAAATACGATTTCATACTTTTTGGAGAAAAAAATATAAGTGTTCTACTCAACGGATTATGGGGTATACTTGATGTAACCGGAAAAGAAATCATTCCCATTAAATACGAAAATATGGGGTACCTCCGTGAAGGCTTGTATTCGGCTAAATTAAATGGCAAATGGGGCTACATTGATGAAAGTGGACAAATCATTATAGCTTTTCAGTACGATGAAATAGTTTCCGATTTTGCAAATGGGAAAGCACAAGTAAAGATAAACAATGAAACCTTTTTTATTAACAAAAAAGGAGAGCGAATGGCATCCAATCAATAAGATTTTAGTCTAAAACGAGAAAAGCGGTCAGCTGTTAGTCGTTCTGTTTTTTTTAAAACCTAATTTCAAAAAAACCTGTTCGGTCTATTTAGACTTCCTAATAAACTCATCCATTGCTTTAGCTGCCTTTTTCCCGGCACCCATAGCAAGAATAACAGTAGCGGCACCACTCACGGCATCGCCACCGGCAAAAATACCTTTGCGTGAAGTTTGTCCCGTTTCGTCATCGGCAACAATACAATCCCATTTATTGATATCTAAGCCCGGTGTAGTTTTAGCAATCACCGGATTAGGCGACGTTCCGATCGACATAATCACCATATCTGTTTCCAACACAAATTCCGAATCGGGAATAACGACCGGTCTTCGTCTGCCCGAAGCATCGGGTTCGCCCAATTGCATGCGAACACATTTCATGGCTTTAACCCATCCCCTTTCATCTCCTACGATTTCGGTAGGATTGCACAAAAGATTAAACACAATTCCTTCTTCTTTAGCATGATGAATTTCTTCGACACGAGCAGGCAGTTCCTCTTCGGAGCGACGATATACAATATGCACATCGGCACCAAGACGTAAAGCTGTACGAGCGGCATCCATTGCCACATTTCCGCCTCCGACAACCACTACGTGCTTTCC
>CAYZQG010000155.1:0-4088 GCA_964480685.1 uncultured Lentimicrobiaceae bacterium | reverse complement strand
TGCTGTCATTCTGAGCAAAGCGAAGAATCCCTATGTTTTTATCGGACAATAATAATTTTGATTTTAAAAATATACCTTATTTACATCTATTTTAATTGAATGATTTTGAAATAAAATTACTATATTTGATATAAAGACCCATAAAATCATCAAAACGATTCATTTCATCGGATATTTTTTACATGTTATTTCTTTTAACAAACAACCTCATTTATTTAGTATATAAACTGTTCTAATCATCTATATAAACGGATTATATTTTTGTCTAAATGTGCAAAACACGAAACCCTATATTGATTCCTTAATTTAAATCAATACATAAAAGAAAAACCAGTTATAAAAAACATGAACTATAAATCAAACTCAATACAAATTACTTGGTTTAAATTTTTTTATATATTTCAACATAAAAACAAAAAAGCCATCAATTACGATGGCTTTTTACGTAGTTAATAATCGTTATTATTTAATGATATTTAATTCTTTACCTACTTTTATAAATGCGTTTACTGCGGTATCTAAGTGTTCTCGTTCGTGAGCGGCAGATAATTGAACACGAATACGAGCTTGATCTTTAGGAACCACCGGATAGCTGAATCCGATTACATAAATACCTTCTCCCAATAATTTTTCGGCAAATTTTCCTGCTAATGCAGCGTCGTATAACATTACGGCACAAATAGCGGATTGTGTTGGTTTTATATCAAACCCGGCTGCTTTCATTTTTTCGATAAAATATTCGGTATTAGCATGTAATTTATCTTGTAATTCATTGGTTTCGTCCATCATTTCAAACATACGGATACCGGCTGCAGCTACCATCGGAGGAATGGAATTCGAAAATAAATACGGACGTGAACGTTGACGTAATAACTCAATGATTTCTTTTTTACCGGTTGTAAACCCACCGATTGCTCCGCCAAACGCTTTACCCAACGTCCCGGTAATAATTTCTACTTTACCACGACAATTGTGTAATTCGGTAACACCTCTACCTGTTTTACCGACTACACCTGCTGAATGGCTTTCATCCACCATAACCATAGCATCATATTTTTCGGCTAATTCAATAATCTTACTCATCGGAGCTACATTACCGTCCATGGAGAATACACCGTCGGTAACCACTAAGCGAAAACGACATTTTTGAGCGTCTTGTAATTGTTTTTCCAAATCAGCCATATCGGCATTGTTATAACGAAAACGTTGTGCTTTGCAAAGTCTTACACCATCTATAATGGAAGCATGATTCAACGCATCGGAAATAATGGCATCTTCTTCGCTTAAAAGCGGTTCAAACACACCTCCGTTGGCATCAAAACAAGCGGCATATAAAATGGTATCTTCGGTACCGAAAAATTTAGCAATTTTTTCTTCCAATTGTTTATGTAAATCGGAAGTTCCGCAAATAAAACGTACCGAGGCCATTCCGTAAGCTCTTTCTTGTAAAGCTTTTATGGCGGAATTAACTAATTGTGGGTTGTTTGCCAATCCCAAATAGTTGTTGGCACAAAAATTCAACACTTCTTTTCCCGTATTCACTTTAATTTTTGAATATTGCGGTGATACTAATATGCGTTCGTTTTTATACGTTCCGGCATCTTTAATATCTTGGATTTGTTTGGCTAAATGCTCTTGATATTGTTTATACATAGTATATTATTATTTTATTTTTGACTGAAATAAATTGAGTGCAAAATTACATAAAATTGCAATGAAGAAATAAAAAATTATCGGTTTTTTTACGTATCTCTTTAATTAAATCCATGATATAAATTATAAAAAGAAATATAGAGTAAAAAACAACAAAGCTATTCTTTCACAAATTGTTTGCTACTGACCACTTTGTTGTTCACAATAAGATTTGCAAAATAAGAACCTGAAGCAAACGCCGATATATCTACCGATAATGTATTTCCTTCAAAGGAATAACGACCTATTTCTTTCCCTGAAAAATCATACATTATAACATGTCCTTTTACATTTTCTGTTGTTTGAATTCGTAGTTTATCTTGTACGGGATTAGGACTCATTATCAATTCCATTTCAGGCATAATAAGTTCTTTTACTCCTTGAACATAACCAAAAGAAACATCATCTACATAAAGTGTACTTCCATCTTGTCCTTTGCATTGCATTAAGGTTTCAATGCTACTGAAATTATATCCGGCACTGGAAGCAAAAATCACTACTACGGAATCGGGAGTTGATTGAGACGAATAGGTAATGGGAATTGAAAATTGCGACCAAGCATTTACGTTGTTATAAATCATCATTTTACCACCTCCAATTTTAGCGCCGTTTTTCTTTAAAAAAACTTCAATGGCAGCCGAATCACCTTTGACAAGTTGATATTTATACCATCCGTTAAATTGCAACGGGCGATGTGTAAACGGTTCTCCTAATATACAATCAAGATTGATAAAATCAATGAATAATGTTCCGGCAGCTCCGGGTAAAAACAAATCTTCGCCAAAGGTCATAGTGTTGGAAACCAATTTTAAGGCATAATTACCATCAATAGCATCACCATCTCGAAAAGCGGTAAGAGGAGCATCGCCTTGTTCTCCGCTTAATTCATGCAATTGATTGAGTGTGGTAATAAAATAACCATCTTTAAAATCCCAATAATCACTTTTGCCGGGAGTTGGATTTTCAAAATATTCCCAATTGTTTTCAAAACTTCCATCCGGGAAAGTCTGAGCATTCATTGACAGCATCATACAGACTGTCAAACTCAAAAATAAACCTACTTTTTTCATATTTGATAAATTTTATATTTTTAATTAAATTTTGCTTTTCTTTTTCGGGAACATAGGTTCCCCTTCGGTAAATTTATAAACCAATTGTAAGGTTGTCATGCGAGGTGCTTCGGGACACATGGGTCGTAACGAATACTCTTTATTAAATAAGTTACTGACAATAACAGAAAATTTCACATTCGACACTTCCACCCCTGCCCTCAATCCGAACACCCATGTCCCTTTGTTATGCGTTAAACGATATTCTTCCAATCCATCGAAAGGAAACGGATAGCTTGAATTTCGTACACTTCGCGGTGCAATGGATGAATATCTATCCAATTCATAGAAGAATTTATCTACATTTTTCATCAAGCTGTAATATTGAGTTGAAAATCCAAATGTAAACATATCATGGATTTTAAAATCAATATCTGCTTTGAGTATATGTTCAATTCTGTATTTCATGATATACCCCGTAGTATCGCTCGATGTATTCATATAATTATAAGCTTTCGTTGCCGTTTCGGCAAAGACAAATCCGGTATCAAGTACTTTTGGATTGGTAAAAGCATAATTAATCAACAAGTTATATTTCACCTCTTTGCCCATTTTACCCTCACCACCGATACTCATATCAACACCGACAATACGAGCCGGACCGGTATTAAAGAATTTAAAGCCGTATCGTTTCAAGGGATTTATTTCCTGTTGACGTGTCAGCCAGGGTCCGAGGAAAAATTCTACATAATTTTCATAGTGTTGATAATAACCGGCAACATCAATAAATCCTTTAAAATTAAACAATTTAAACATTTGTTGCACACCTAATTCAACATTCCAACTTGTTTCTGATTTTAAATCAGGATTAGGATAAAAGCCGTAATTACCAACTTTAGTTGTCAAATAACGTTCTCCGATACTCGGGAAACGATACCCCATGCCGAAAGAAGCACGAATAAAAGTATATGTTTTAACAATATTATAATTTAATCCGGCTCTAAAAACCGGTTTAGCTTCAACGTAATTACCTGTAGCGGTATCTTTTTGAAAATAACCGAATTCTTCAAAAATTTGATAATATTCATAGCGTCCTCCACCCAATAAAATAAGATTCTTTTTCTTTAGAAATCGTTTTTCCAGTTGGGCATAAATGGCACCATTGGCAGAGTATTTGGGTTTTAATACGGCATTCGTATCGCTGACTCCCGAAAAGACATTACCGGTAGAACGAGCAAACTGACCTACGACACCGGAATATAATTGCATTTCACCTAATTTTTTAAATGTTTTAGCAAATTGATAATCTAAATAGTACATTTCCGATTTACTATCTTGGTTGTGAGT
>CAYZQG010000154.1:0-4089 GCA_964480685.1 uncultured Lentimicrobiaceae bacterium | reverse complement strand
TTTGAGCGTGGTACACAAAACACATTACGCCCCGAAGATATTGATAGAATTATTTCAACATACAGAGAACGCAAAGAAGTTGAAAAATACAGCAGTTTGGCTACTCTTGAATTTATTGCTGAAAACGATTATAACCTGAATATTCCCCGATATGTAAACACCTTTGAGGAAGAAGCACCAATTGACATTTCGGAAGTTTCAAAGCAATTGAAAAGCCTTGAAAAAGAAATGAAAAGCACCGATGAAGAATTAATTGCTTTTTGTAAAGAATTAAAAATTGATACGCCGTTTTAAACTATGGAAAAACAACAAGGCAAAATACCGCAAATAAGGTTTCCAGAGTTTAAAGAATTGTGGGAACATAAAAAGTTAAGTGAACTGTTAAGCGAAGCCAAAAAGCGGAACGAAGATTTAAAATACAGCAAAGACGAAGTTTTATCGGTTTCGGGCGAATTGGGAATTGTTAATCAAATTGAGCATTTAGGCAGAAGCTATGCAGGTGTTTCGGTTCACCAATACCACGTTGTTGAAACGGGCGACATTGTTTATACCAAAAGCCCACTGAAAGCAAACCCTTTTGGAATTATCAAACTCAATAAAGGCAAAGCTGGTATTGTTTCAACACTTTATGCTGTTTACAAAGTAAATCAGAAAACCGCTTACGGACCTTTTATTGATTATTACTTCTCGTTAGATGCCAATACCAACCGCTATTTGCGACCATTGGTAAAAAAAGGTGCAAAAAACGATATGAAGATTAACAATGCTTATGTTTTGCACGATAGAATATTTGCACCATCAATTCCCGAACAAACCCGTATTGCTTCATTCTTTACTGTTTTAGACAAGAAAATTGCCGAACTCAAACAAAAGAAAGACCTATTAGAGCAATATAAAAAAGGCGTAATGCAAAAACTCTTTTCGCAGGAATTGAGGTTTAAAGATGAAAATGGTAATGAGTTCCCGAAGTGGGAGAAAAAATATTTACGTGATTTGGTTGAGTTTCGTAATGGAAAAGCACACGAACAAGATATTTCTGAAGATGGGAAATACATTGTAGTAAATTCCAAATTCATTTCAATGGAAGGAGAAGTTATAAAGTATTCAGATTCTCAAATTTGCCCTTTGGAATTTGGCGAAATTGCAATGGTTATGAGCGATGTGCCAAATGGAAAAGCACTTGCAAAATGTTTTTTTGTTGACGAAAATGACAGATACACTCTTAATCAACGTATTTGTGCATTAAAAGCTATTTCAATAGAACCAAGGTTTTTACAATTCATTTTAAACAGGAATAGATACTACTTACTTTTTGATTCAGGCGTAGGTCAAACAAACTTAACAAAAGATGAAGTATTAAACTGCCCTTTGAAAGTGCCGAGTTCAAGAGAAGAACAAAAGAAAATATTGAACTTTATAAATTCAATAAATTCAAAAATAGATTTCGCTAAAAAACAAATACAGCAAACCCAAGAATATAAAAAGGGTTTACTTCAAAATATGTTTTGTTAAGTATGAGCAAGCAACCCGAACAAATACTCGAAGAACAATTGGTTGAGCAACTGCAAAAGCTCAATTACAGTTTGGTAATTATCAGAGACGAAAAGGAGTTGATTGCCAACCTTAAAAGCCAGTTAGAAAGGCACAACAACATAAATTTTTCCAATACAGAATTTGAAAAAGTCCTGAATATTCTCAGCAAAGGTTCGGTTTTCGAGAAAGCGAAAACACTTAGGGAAAAACAGCACATAGTTAGGGATAACGGCGACAATTTGTATTTCGAGTTTATCCAAACCGAGCATTGGTGTCAAAACCAGTTTCAGGTTACGCATCAGGTAACAATGGAAGGCAAATACAAAAACCGCTACGATGTTACCTTGCTCATAAATGGCTTGCCTTTGGTGCAAATAGAACTAAAACGCCGTGGGCTTGAACTCAAAGAAGCATTCAACCAAATAAACCGCTATCAACGTCATTCGTTTGGTGCTAATTCGGGCTTATACCAATACATTCAAATATTCGTTATCAGCAATGGCGTAAACACAAAGTATTATGCCAACAATAGGTTTCAATCATTCAAGCAAACCTTTTTCTGGACAGACAAGGAAAACAAACGGCTTACAAATATTCTCAACGGTTTTACAAGCGAGTTTTTAGAACCTTGCCACATCAGTAAAATGATATGCAAATACATTGTTCTGAACGAAACTCAAAAAATTCTGATGGTGCTTCGCCCTTATCAGTTTTATGCTGTGGAAGCACTTGTTGACAAGGTAATGCACAGCCGAAGCAACGGTTATATTTGGCACACCACAGGTTCGGGTAAAACGCTTACTTCTTTTAAAGCCAGTCAGATTTTAACCGCTTTACCAAAGGTTAAAAAAGTTGTTTTTGTAGTTGACCGTAAAGATTTGGATTACCAAACAACCAAAGAATTTAACAGTTTCAGCAAAGGAAGTATTGACGGAACGGACAATACAAAGGCATTGGTTAAACAATTTACCGACGATACCAAACTGATTGTTACCACCATTCAAAAACTCAATACCGCCATAAGCAAACAGCATTATGTGGCAAAAATGGAAAAACTTAAAGATGAACGTTTAGTTTTTATCTTCGATGAGTGCCACCGTTCACAGTTTGGCGAAACACACGGTAGAATTAACAAGTTTTTCAATAATCCGCAAATGTTCGGTTTTACAGGTACACCAATATTTGCTGACAATGCTGTTAAAAACGAAAAGGGAAAGCGCACTACAAAAGAGTTATTTGGCGATTGCTTACATAAATATGTAATTACCGATGCTATAAAAGACGAGAATGTTCTAAAATTCTCGGTTGAGTATGTTGGCAGATATAAACGAAAAGATACTGCAACAGAAATTGATATTGAGGTGGAAGACATCGACACTAAGGAGTTGATGGAATCGCCAGAGCGTTTAGAAAAAATTGCAGATTACATTTTGGCTAATCACAATCGTAAAACGCATAACAAAGAATTTACAGGCATGTTTTGCGTGAGCAGTATCGAAACACTCATTAAATACTACGATATTTTCCAAAGGAAAAAAGACGAAGGCAAGCACATCTTAAAAATTGCAACCATATTCAGCTATGCTGCAAATGAAGAAGATGCTGATGCAAACGGTTTTATTCCCGAAGAACTTTCCGTTGTGGAAGAGCCAAAGGCTTTATATGGCTTGCATGCTCATAGTCGTGAAAAATTGGACGAGTATATTGAGCATTACAACAAAATGTTCGAAACCAACTTCTCAACTAAGGATAGCGAATCGTTCTACAACTATTACAACGATATTTCCAAGAAAGTAAAAGAACGCAAGATTGATATTCTGCTTGTGGTAAATATGTATTTGACAGGCTTTGACAGTCCGCCTTTAAATACTTTGTATGTTGACAAGAACTTGAAATATCATGGACTTATTCAAGCCTATTCACGCACCAACCGAATACTAAACGAGCAAAAATCGCAGGGAAATATTGTTGTTTTCCGCAATCTTAAGAATGCCACAGATGAAGCCATAACCTTATTCAGCAACAAAGAGGCTATTGAGGTTATTATTATGAAGCCTTACGAGGAATATGTAAAGAAATTCAACGAAGCATTTATTGCCTTGTTAAAAATTACACCAACCGTAAACAGCGTTAATGAGCTTCAAACCGAGAACGATGAGTTAGAATTTATCAAAGCTTTCAGGGAGTTGATTAGGATAAAAAACATTCTAGCAGCATTTGCCGACTTCAAGTGGCAAGATTTAGCAATGAACGAACAACTTTTCGAGGACTTTAAAAGCAAATACCTTGACTTATACGACAAAGTTAAAAGCGACCATCAAAAGGAGAAAGTTTCGATTTTAGAAGATGTTGACTTTGAATTAGAATTAATCCATCGTGATGAAATTAATGTTACTTACATCATTCAATTACTCATTAAACTAAAATCGAAAGTACAAAAAGACGTTTCACAAACCGAAAAGGAAATTTTCAATTTACTCAATACAGAAGCCCATTTGCGTAGCAAACGTGAATTGATAGAACTGTTTATTAAAGCTAATTTACCGGCAATTGAAG
>CAYZQG010000153.1:0-4092 GCA_964480685.1 uncultured Lentimicrobiaceae bacterium | reverse complement strand
ATAATTTGGATTTTTAAAATTTATACTTTTGCACGCATTTTAAATTATTATTATTTATTAATTAAAACGAAAGATTATGTTCTATTTTATGATTGTATTGTTCGTGGTAGGGTATGTATTAATTGCCCTCGAACATCCGATTAAAATCAGTAAATCGGCAACCGCATTATTATTAGGTATCCTTTTATGGGTATGTGCAGCTATCGGAGGGGAAAATATATTAGTCGATACCACTTCTCTTCGTGAATTTATGATGAATCATCCGGGAGCGGAATTCAGAGAATGGTTGGTGGAATCAAGACTTGTAACTGCATTAGGCGATGTAGCCGCTATCGTGTTTTTCTTGCTAGGTGCAATGATTATTGTTGAATTAGTGGACACTCAAGAAGGTTTTAGAATTATTACCGATAGAATCAAGGCTACTAAAAAAGTTAGTTTATTATGGATAATTTCTATTTTAACATTCTTTTTATCCTCCGTATTAGACAATATGACAACGGCTATCATCATGGTTGCTTTGCTCAGAAAATTGATAGATACTAAAAAAGACCGATGGTTTTTTGCCAGTATGGTTATTTTAGCCGCAAATGCGGGTGGTGCATGGTCTCCAATCGGCGACGTAACTACCATTATGTTGTGGGTTGCCGGTAAAGTTACTACCTTAAATATTATGGAAATGACAATTTTTGCCAGTTTAGTTTCAATTTTAGTTCCTTTAATAATTATTTCGTTTACCATAAAAGGTGAAGTTGAACGTCCGGAATTGATTGAAAATGAAGATGGAAGTCAACGTACACCTCAATGGCAAAGTACTTTGTTTTTATGTTTGGGAGTAGGATTTTTATTGTTTACACCCATTTTCAAATCATTAACCGGTTTATCCCCTTATATGGCAATCTTAGGCGGTGTGGCAGTTTTATGGGTTGTTTCGGAAATAGTTCATCGCAAAGACCATAATGAAATCAAACATAGATATGCCGTTACTACCGTTATTAAAAAAGTGGATGTGCCAAGTATTTTGTTCTTTTTAGGAATTTTAATGGCAGTAAATGCGTTAACAGCGGTAGGTCATTTAGGCTTGTTGGCAACCAATTTAGATAAAATGAGTTTACCCGAACCCGAAAAATATTACTTAATCAATGTTATAATCGGTTTGTTGTCGTCGGTTGTGGATAATGTTCCCTTGGTTGCTGCCGGAATGGGAATGTATTCTTTTCCAACCGATCATTATTTCTGGGAAATGTTGGCTTATTGCGCCGGAACGGGTGGAAGTATTTTAATCATCGGTTCTGCCGCCGGAGTGGCTGTTATGGGTATGGAAAAGATAGATTTTATTTGGTATTTAAAGAAAATATCTGGGATCGCTTTAATAGGTTATTTAGCCGGTGCCGGTGCTTTTATCGGCGAAAAAGCTATTCGTAAACATTTCAGTGAAAAAGAATCAGAACAGAAAGTTGGCGTAACATTGACAAAAGAAGGTGTGAAAGAATATTTGAAAGAGAATACTTTTTATGTAGTTACTAAAGATGAAGCAAGAAAAATGTCAGATAGTACATCTATCCAATTCACATCATTTAAAAACTACAATGGTTTAACAATGAATACGTATAGCGTTAAAAATAATGAAACAATGATGTTTAGTAAACAACAAAATTTAATGCTATCCGAAATTATGATAAATCCTGCCGGAGTTGACTCCGTTGCCGAGGTTATTTATGGAGGCGAACATCTATTCCTTACTAAATCGGGAGCACTCTTTTATTTAACACAGGACAGTAGAATTCCATTACAAAGAAAATAATATGGAATGATTCAATATTATAAAGGCGAGCATTGACTTGCCTTTTTTTATTAAAAATAATTGTATTTTTGCAACTTGAAAATTTAAAATATTTAATAATTTAAAAATGTATGTAATATGTTCTATTTAATGATTTTATTGTTTTTAGTCGGTTATACCGTAATCGCTTTGGAACATCCTTTAAAAATAAATAAATCGGCTACGGCTTTGGTTTTGGCGGTTTTATTATGGGTTGTGGCTATGATAGGGGGTAAAGACATTTTAGTAGATACTTCTTCTTTAAGGGAATATTTAATGACGCACGCCGGATCACATTTTTCCGATTGGTTGGTACATTCCCAACTTATTCATGCTTTAGGAGAAGTTGCTGAAATAGTATTCTTTTTATTGGGAGCTATGACCATTGTTGAATTGGTGGATACTCAAGGTGGCTTTAAATTGATTACCAATAAAATACAAACTACGAATAAAGTAAAACTCTTGTGGGTGATTTCTATTTTGGCATTTTTTATGTCGGCAGTTTTAGATAATATGACAACGTCGATTGTAATGGTTGCTTTATTGCGTAAATTAATTGCCGATAAAAAAGATAGATGGTTTTATGCCAGCATGGTTATCATTGCAGCCAATTCGGGAGGAGCCTGGTCGCCAATAGGCGATGTTACAACCATTATGTTGTGGGTAGCAGGAAAAGTTTCGACGATAAATATTATGGAAATGACATTTCTTGCCAGTTTAGTTTCAATAATTGTTCCGTTGATTATTTTATCGTTTTTAATGAAAGGAAATATTGAACGTCCCGAAACGATTCAAGAAAATGATGGAGCTTTTCAAGCACAATCCTGGCATAGTATTTTATTTTTATGCTTAGGGGTAGGAGCTTTATTGTTTGTTCCTGTATTTAAAACCATTACTCATTTACCACCCTATTTGGGAATGCTTGGAGGATTAGGTGTATTGTGGATAGTATCGGAAATTATTCATAGAAAAGAAAATTCGGAAATAAAAAATAAATTTGCCATTACTACCATTTTATCAAAAATTGATGTACCCAGTATTTTATTCTTTCTGGGGATTTTGATTTCCGTAAATGCCTTATCGACAGTTGGTCATTTAAGTTTACTTTCTACAAAATTAGATTCGATAAATTTACAGGAACCTGAAAAATATTATCTTATCAATATTATTATTGGATTGCTTTCTTCGGTAGTCGATAATGTGCCGTTGGTAGCAGGTGCTATGGGAATGTATTCATTTCCTATGGATCATTATTTTTGGGAATTTTTGGCTTATTGTGCCGGTACGGGTGGAAGTATTTTAATTATCGGCTCTGCTGCCGGAGTTGCCGTTATGGGGATGGAAAAAATTGATTTTATATGGTATCTTAAAAAGATATCATGGATTGCATTAATCGGTTATTTTGCCGGTGCCGCTACGTTTATTGGCGAAAAAGCAATTCGCAGTCATTTTGGAAGCGAACATAAAATTGAACATACCGCTGTAACACTTACAAAAGAAGGAATTAGGGATTATTTGACAACCAATAGCTTTTATGTTGTAAATTCAGACGATAAAACGAATTCGAAAGATAGTACATCTCTTCAATTTTGTAGTTTTAATAATTATTACGGACTATCCGTTCGATCGATTCAAACAAGAAACGATTCGGTTTTTGTGTATGATAATAAAGCTAATTTATTGCTAAGCGATTTTATAATAAATACGGAAATTGTTGATACTATTGCCGAAGTTATGTTTGGCGATCAACATTTATTGGTTACTAAATCGGGTGCTGTTTATTTTATTATTAATTCCGATTTCATACCTTTAGAAAGAATCAAATAAACTAATTTAAGGTTTATAAATTGAAAAGACGGAAACTTTTCCGTCTTTTTTTATTTTTTATAATTATATTTGTTATATATTATAAATTAATGTATATTTGCTTTTACAAATATTTTTTTTTTAATGAATAAAAATAACTTTTAAACGAACTATATATGAGGAATTTTCTATTTTTTATAACAGTATTCTTTACATCAATTATTTCAACATCAGCTCAAGTTTCATGGACAAAAGGGGATGGTTCACAAAATAATCCCTATCAAATCGAAACGGTTGCCCATTTACAATATTTAGCACAAAGGGTAAATAGTGGAATAACCTATCAAGATACGTATTTCATATTAATGAATGATTTGGATTTAAGTACGGTTTGTGGAAAAAATATAGGAGACTCAGGTGTAAGTTGGTTGCCTATCGGTATGTATAATAGTACAAGTTTTCAAGGT